>JAHEFH010000009.1:33665-35746 GCA_024640245.1 Paracoccaceae bacterium
CGCCACCGCCGCACAGTCATGCAGAAAGGCATGACCAGAACCGAGCGCATGGAAAACCAGCGTCAGGCGATTTCGGTCAACCCGAAACGCAAGCCTGACATTGACGGAAGAAGTATTCTGCTAGTCGATGACGTAATGACGACTGGCGCCACACTGTCGGCCTGCGCCGAAGTCTGCCATACCGCCGGTGCCAGGGTCGTGAACATTGTCGTGTTCGCACGCGTTGCAACTGGGCTTTAATCGCTTATATCTTAACCGAACAAATTTGGAGATTCGGCAATGAAGTCTGTTGAAATCTATACAGGCAGTTTTTGCGGCTACTGCAACCGCGCCAAACAACTTCTTTCGCAGAAGGGTGTGAATTACATCGAGTATCCGGTGGGGCAGGATCCCGACAAGCGTGCCGAGATGGTACAACGCTCGCGCGGCGGGCGTACGGTGCCGCAAATCTTTATCGGCGAATGGCATGTTGGCGGCTGTGACGAGCTCTACGCTCTGGATCGTGCCGGCAAGCTTGATCCGATGCTGGCGGCGTGATGTTGCGAGTCGGACTCATACAATTCACCGCGTCGGATCGCCCGACTCACAACCTGCGTAAAACTACAGCGATGATCGCGGATGCGGCGGCTCAGGGGGCGACGTTCGTGCTGACCCCCGAGGTCACCAACATCGTGTCTACCAGCCGGTCGCACCAGTTGAAGATTGTCTCGTCCGAAGACGAGGAAATCACACTCAAGGCGCTCCGCCAGCAGGCGGCTGATCTGGGTATCTGGCTGCTGATCGGGTCTTTGTGCCTTGCGACCGACGACCCTGACGGTCGCTTCGCGAACCGCAGCTTCATGATCGACCCGCAGGGAAATATCGTGGCGCGGTATGACAAGATGCACATGTTCGATGTCCAGATCAGCGAAACCGAGACCTACAGGGAATCGGCCGGCTTCAGGCCCGGAACCAAGGCGGTCAATGTCGATACGGGTTTCGCACGGGTCGGTATGACCATCTGTTACGACGTGCGTTTTCCCTATCTGTATCGTCATCTGGCCCAGAACGGCGCAGAGATCATCACTGTGCCCTCGGTATTCACGACGGTGACCGGCAAGGATCACTGGGACCCGTTGCTACGTGCGCGGGCGATCGAAAACGGCTGCTTCATCCTGGCGCCGGCGCAGACCGGATCGCACAGGATCTCTACCGGCAAGCCACGCTCCTCTTATGGCCATTCCTATGTCGTGGACCCTTGGGGCACGGTGCTGGCGGACGGCGGAACCGAAGAATGCGTGGTGATTGCCGATCTTGATTTGGCCGCTGTTGCCAAAACCAGAGCCCGCATCCCCTCTTTAAGCCATGGGCACCCGTTCGAGGACGTTCAAGATGTCGGAGAGTAGGGAAAACGACCCGCTGGCAATAGCACTGGTATCCGAGATCATGACGGCGGAACAGTTGATCCGCGGCCGGATATCCAAGGCTCTGCCCAAGGGCATGGAGCCGTCGCATTTCTCGGTACTGAACCACCTTGTGCGCAGTGGCGGAGAGAAATCACCGGCCCAGTTGGCGCGCAATTTTCACGTCACCAAAGGCGCTATGACCAACACGCTCGGCAAGCTGGAGGCGGCGGGCTATGTTCACATCCGGCCGGATTGGGACGACGCGCGCCGCAAGCAGGTTTCAGTGAGTCCTGCAGGCAAGCAGGCGCGGCAGGCGGCGCTGCAGTCGATCACGCCGATCTTTGACGACCTGATCGCCAATCTCGGCGCCGACCGCGTGCGCGCCGCGTTGCCGTTCCTGCGCGACCTGCGCATCCAGATGGATTAACCCTCGGTTTTCCGTGGTTTCACGCTGGCCGTAACGTAGTTCACACTCAGGTCGCGGTCCGACAGAGACCAGCGCCATAGGACCGGATTGAAAACGAACCCCTTGCGGTCCACAGGCCTCAGCCCTGCGCCTTCGATCAGACCGTATAATTCGTCTGGCGTTATGAACTTGCCCCATTCGTGCGTGCCCTTTGGCAGCCAGCGCATGACATGTTCGGCCCCGACGATCGCCATCAGATAACTTTTCGCATTGCGGTTGAGGGTCGAGCA
>JAHEFH010000203.1 GCA_024640245.1 Paracoccaceae bacterium
GGCTTTGACCGGCCGGCGGCCAATTCGCTGGACGCCGTGTCGGATCGCGACTTCGCGCTGGAGTTTCTGGCGGCGAGTTCGATTAGTGCAACGCACCTAAGCCGCTTTGCGGAGGAACTGGTGATCTGGTCGTCGGCGCAGTTTCGTTTCGTGACTCTGTCCGACCGGTTTTCCACCGGCTCGTCGATCATGCCGCAGAAGAAAAACCCGGATGCGGCAGAGTTGATCCGTGCCAAGGTGGGCCGTATCAACGGCTCGCTTGTGGCGCTGCTGACCATCATGAAGGGCCTGCCGCTGGCCTATTCCAAGGACATGCAGGAAGACAAGGAACAGGTCTTCGATGCCGCCGACAGCCTTATGCTGGCGCTGGCCGCAATGACCGGTATGGTCGGCGATATGAAGCCGAACGTGGCGTCGCTTGAAAAAGCCGCCGCCAGCGGGTTCTCCACCGCGACCGATCTGGCCGACTGGCTGGTCCGCGCACTAAACATGCCGTTCCGCGACGCGCATCACGTAACCGGTGCTTTGGTCAAGCTGGCCGAGGACAAAGGCTGTGACTTGCCGGACCTGACCTTGGCGGACATGCAGTCCGTTCACGCGGATATCACCGACGCGGTGTTCTCGGTTCTGGGCGTGCAGAATTCTGTCGCCAGCCGGGTCAGCTATGGCGGCACCGCGCCTGCGAATGTGCGCGAACAGATTGCGCGCTGGCGGGCGGAGTTGTCGTCATGATCCGCGCGATGCTTGTCTGCCTCGGATTGGCACTGGCACTGACCGCCTGTGGCGTCGACGGCGATCCGTTGCCTGTGGCCACCGAGGAATAGCGCGGTGTTGCGCTGGTTCTTCCTGGTTTTGGCCGTGGTCGGAGCGATCATGCCGATGCGCTATTTTCTGGCGTGGTTCCGCGATAATGGCTTCGACCTGAACGGTATGGTGGTCGCATGGCACGCCAATGACGCCAGCTCCGGTCTGGTCTGGGACCTGACGATCGCGGCCGTGGCGCTGACCGTCTGGATCGTGGCCGAGGTCTGGACCCGCCGCGCACCGCGCATTGCCTTGTTGTCCGTGGCCGCAACCTTTGGTATCGGCGTGTCCTGCGGCCTGCCGCTCTATCTGTTTTTCCGTTCCGGCCCGAAAAGGTAAGTCATGGACCATTTTCTGTATCGCAATGGCGTGCTGCATGCCGAGGATGTGCCGGTGCCCGAAATCGCGACCGCCGTCGGTACGCCGTTCTATGTCTATTCCACGGCTACGCTGACACGACATTTCCGCGTTTTTGACGAGGCGCTGTCCGGCATGGACCACCTGATCTGTTTCGCGGTGAAGTCCAATTCCAACATCGCCGTGCTGAAAACGCTCGCGGAACTGGGCGCGGGTATGGATGTTGTGTCGGGCGGTGAATACCTGCGCGCCAAGGCCGCCGGTGTGCCGGGTGACCGGATCGTGTTTTCCGGTGTCGGCAAGACGCGGGACGAGATGCGCCTCGCCCTGACCGGCGGAGTGCGGCAGTTCAACGTCGAGAGCGAGCCGGAAATGCACGCGCTGAGCGAGGTTGCCAGCGAACTGGGCGTGGTTGTGCCGATCACCGTGCGGGTCAATCCGGACGTGGACGCGAAAACCCACGCAAAGATCGCCACCGGCAAATCCGAGAACAAGTTCGGCATCCCGATTTCCAAAGCGCGCACGGTCTATGCCCACGCTGCGGCCCTGCCGGGGCTGGAGGTGATCGGCATCGACGTGCATATCGGCAGCCAGCTGACCGATCTGGAACCTTTCCGGCAAGCCTATACCAAGGTCGCGGAACTGACAGTCCAGTTGCGCGCGGATGGCCACGATATCCGCCGGCTCGATCTGGGCGGCGGGTTGGGCATACCCTACGAGCGTTCCAACGTGGCGCCGCCGCTGCCGCTGGAATACGGGCAGGTGATCCGCGAGACGGTTGGCCATCTGGGCTGCGAGATCGAGATCGAACCGGGTCGTCTGGTGGCGGGTAATGCCGGGCTGCTGGTAACCTCGGTAATCTATAACAAACAGGGCGAGGGCCGCGATTTCCTGATCGTGGATGCGGCTATGAACGACCTGATCCGACCTGCCATGTATGACGCGCATCACGACATCGTACCGGTAATCGAAGCGGAGGCGGGCGCTGACCTGCATCCCGTCGATATCGTCGGGCCGGTCTGCGAGACGGGCGACACTTTCGCCCGCCAGCGGCAGTTGACCGCGCTGGGCGAGGGCGATCTGGTGGCATTCCGCTCTGCCGGTGCCTATGGCGCGGTCATGGCGTCGGAATACAACACCCGTCCGCTGATACCGGAAGTTCTGGTGAACGGGGATCAATTCGCTGTCATACGCGAGCGTCCGAGCTTTGACGAAATCATAAATCGAGATAAGATTCCTGAATGGCTGTGAGCATCTGACTCGCGGCCGGACTGGATAGGCGCTTTATGGCAGGGCCGGAACGCGAGGCTCGGACAACAGAGGCAAGACGGATTTCCGACGCGGCGCTGCGGGCGCTGGGCCGGCAAATTGTTCTTGCGCGGCTGTCGCTGTTCGCCGAACGGTTTCTGCAATGCTTCTGGCCTGCCGGGTCCCTGACGCTGCTTGGCTATGGCCTGCTACGTTGGGGGCTCTTCGCGGCGCTGGGGCAGACGGGCCTTCTGGCGCTGTTTGCTGGCTTTGTAGCGGCCCTCCTGTTCCTGCTGGTGCGCGGCGCAGAGCGCTTCCGGTTTCCCACCCGCAAGGCGGCGATCGACCGGTTGGACACCGTGCTGGAAGGGCGGCCGCTTGGCAGCCTGAGTGACCGGCAGGTAATCGGCGCGGGCGATGCGGGGTCGGAATATGTCTGGGCGATGCATCTGAAACGCATGGCCGAGGCCGCGC
>JAHEFH010000204.1 GCA_024640245.1 Paracoccaceae bacterium
TGTCGATCGACCTGCCGATCCTTGCACCAACAGAAAACCAGAGAGGATCACCGGTGGCCAACACCACGACCCGTTTGCCGCGCAGACCCTTGAGCTTATCGATCAGGGTGTCGAAGGGCTTCGGCCACGAAAGCCGTTCTGCGGTGACTACGTCCGACAGTTTGTGGTGGCGGTCGCCCCCGACAATCACTTCGGCTGCCTCGACCACGGCGCGGGTAGCCGCCGACAGGCCGTCCATGCCGTCCTCGCCTATGCCGACGATATGCAACCAGGGTGTCATGAGCGTTCCTCCACCAATCCGGCGGCCAGTGCATTCACCGCGGCCGATGCCATTGCCGACCCGCCACGCCGGCCGCGCAGCGCCACGAATTCACAGCCGCGCGGATTTGCGGCCAGTTCGGCCTTGCTCTCGGCGGCACCGACAAATCCCACAGGAAATCCCAGAATGCAGGACGGTTTTGGCCAGCCCTGATCCAGCATCTCCAGCAGATGGAACAGTGCGGTCGGCGCGTTGCCGATTGCGACCACCGCGCCCTCGATCCGGTTTTCCCACAGTTCGACGGCGGCGGCAGTCCGCGTGTTTCCGATCCGCGCAGCGCGGTCCGGAACATCATCATTATTCAGCGTCACGATGACCTCGTTGCCCGCCGGCAGATAGCGGCGAATGATCCCCGCGCCCACCATTTCGCAGTCACAGAGCACCGGCGCGCCGGCTTGCAACGCGGCACGTCCGGCACGGACGGCATCGGTAGACAGGGCCAGACGGTCTGCAATCTCCACCATGCCGCAGGCATGGATCAGCCGGATCACCAGCTTTTGCGTTTCCGCGTCGAACCGGTCCAACCGGGCCTCCTTGCGGACGGTTTCGAAGCTCGCTGCATAGATCGCGGAAGGATCGCGTTCATAGTGCAGGGGCGGGCGGCGCGAGTCGGTCACTTTTTCCTCGCACTTTCTGGTCCATGCGGGTGTTTCGCATGCGGATAGACGGCGTGATGATGGTGATCATGGCCATGCGTGTGTCCGTGATCATGATGATGGTCGTGATCGTGGCCGTGGTGATGATGGTCCTGCGTGACCAAACGGCATTCACCGGTGCAAAACGTATCGCAGAGGCTGCAATCCTCGACGTTCGATCCGGGCGCGGACGCACCCTGTCCCTCGACGTGGTGATGATGGCTCTCCTGCACCATGCCGACCTCTGCCTCGAAACCGAGAATCTGGGTGCGGTATTTACAGGTCGCACAGTTCGGCGGCGGGATTTCCCCGACCTGCTCGGTCACGCGCTCGGCGAAGGTCTCCAGAACCCTGGGGTGATCGTTCAGATAACCGGCCTTGAAGAACTGGATGTCAGGAAATTTTTCGGCACATTTGTCAGTGAACCCGTAGATGCGGTCGATCAGGATACCGGAGAACAGGAAGTAAGGGAAAACGATGACGCGCTTGTATCCCAGCCGCGCAACATGATCGAGACAAGGTTCCACCAGCGGAAAAGTCACGCCGGAATAGCCGACCTCGCACCAGCCAAAGCCCATACCTTCCCAGAGCATGCGGGCTATCTTGGACACGTTGCCATTGGCGTCGGGATCGGAGGCTCCGCGCCCGATCACAACCAGGGCGGTCTCGGCCAGCGGCACCTCGCCATGCGACGCGTTGGCCGCCTCGACCGCATCGCTGACCCGCGCACCGGCGGCGGCGATCATCTTGGGATCGACGCCCAGCTCGCGGCCATAGGACACTTCGATCCCGTGTTCGGCGGCATAGCTGTTCAGAACGGTCGGAATATCGTTCTTGGCGTGCATCGCGGCGAACAGCATGCCCGGCACGGCGAGTATCTTGGTGCAGCCCTTTGCGCGCAACTTGTCCAGACCGACGCGGATCACGGGATTGGCGAACTCGAGATAACCGTACTCGACCTCCCACTCCGGCGGCAGGTATTCCGGCAATCTCTCAGCCAGAACCGAGAACTCGTCCACTGCTACCTGGCTGCGCGACCCGTGGCCGCAAATCATCACGCCGATCTTGTCGCTCATGGCGCAATCTCCTTGGCTTCGAGAGCGCCGTCGGACGCCGCTTGATCCTCGGCCTCCGGACCATTGCGCTTGCCCTTCGCCGAAGTCAGTGCGCCCACCGCCGCCGCGACACCCAGAGCGCCGAGCGCGATCCAGTGGCTGTGGCCGGCCAGATCGCCCAGATGGCCGACATGAGCCGAAGCAAGGTCCGGCATAAAAATAGCTGTCAGGACAAGAATACGACGCATCTCGATTTCCTCTCGTTCCAAACGGAAAGATTGCGTCTGTTGTAACGACACTGTCATTGGCCCCCGATTGGGTCGACCGCTGACAGACCACCTTTCCGGCCCTGTTGGGCTTCGTCTTCCGGCGGGTATAGAGACTCGGTGCCTTGGTCGCAATGCGATTTGCGGCGTCTGGATGCATCAGGGCGTCAAAGGCAAGTTTTCGTTTGTTTCCATATCGTGAACAGTGAAGTAAAATTTGAGGTATAGTCTTTAAACGGATGCCACCTTATTTACTATTGTGAAAAAGGAGAGTTGGCATGGGTAGATTGGAAGACGGTAAATGGACGACGGCCTGGTACGACACGAAATCGACCGGCGGCAAATTTGTGCGCAAGGCGGCGACGTTTCGCAACTGGATTACACCGGACGGCGCGCCGGGCGTATCAGGCGAAGGCGGGTTTCCCGCCGAAAGCGGCAGGTATCACCTTTACGTCTCTTACGCCTGCCCTTGGGCGCACCGGACATTGATCTTCAGAAAGCTCAAGGAATTGGAGAACCACATTTCCGTCAGCGTGGTCAGCCCCGACATGCTCGATGACGGCTGGACCTTTGACGACAGTTTCTCCGGCACAACCGGTGACACACT
>JAHEFH010000111.1 GCA_024640245.1 Paracoccaceae bacterium
TGTGCAGATGTCGATCTCGGGAAATGGCTGAACGGCAGCTACGCGATCCCTGCCGGCGACACGGACGAGGATCAGACGCCGCCATCCGAGGCCGACACAGCCACCTTTAAACTGCATTGACGGCATGACCGCTGAGTAATTGTCCCTGTTCCCGCCCCCGCCGATCGGGCATTATAGCGGCGTACGGGGCCGTTAGGCCATTTTATTTACTTGATTTCGGTCAATACTCGCTCCCGTGCGTTCGGCTAGGCTGCGCGTTATGGAATCGGACCCGACTAAAAAGAAAGCCATTTTTCGAATCTCGAACCTATCCAAGATCTATCGGACGGGCGAGGTTTCAGTGCGTGCGCTCAACGATGTCACTCTGGATATGACCGAGGGTGACATGACCGTATTGCTGGGGCCGTCTGGCAGCGGAAAGTCGACATTTCTGAATATCGTCGGCGGTCTGGACAGGGCGACGTCTGGTCAGGTGTTTTTCAAGGATCGGGAATTAACGGCCTGTACTGAACGGCAACTTACGAAATACCGTCGGGATCATGTCGGTTTCGTTTTTCAGTTCTACAATCTCATTCCCAGCCTGACCGCGCGCGAGAACGTCCATTTGGTCACGGAGATCGCGAAAAACCCGATGTCAGCCGAGGACGCGCTGGAACTGGTAGGACTGCAGAACCGCGCGGACCACTTTCCCGCCCAGTTGTCGGGCGGTGAACAGCAGCGGGTCGCGATAGCGCGCGCTATCGCGAAACAGCCTGAAGTGCTACTCTGCGACGAGCCCACCGGAGCCTTGGACTCGAAAACAGGCGTGCTGGTACTGGAGGCGCTGGCCCGGGTAAACGAAAGCCTTGGCACGACCACCGCGCTGATCACGCATAACGCCGGCATCCAGAACATCGCCCACCGTGTAATCTCGTTTATCGACGGCAGGATCTCGGATGATCACCGCAACGAAACCCGTATCGCGCCATCAGAGGTCGTCTGGTGATGCTTCATGTTCTCGACAAAAAACTGTTGCGCGACTTGCTCCGGATATGGGCCCAGTCGCTTGCGGTGGCTATGGTCATGGCCTGCGGTGTCGCCACGATCATTCTTGCCGTCGGTGCCAGCCGATCACTGGAGGAAACCCGCAGTGCCTTTTATGACCGGTATCGCTTCGGGTCGGTCTTTGCTTCGGTCGTACGCGCACCGGACCATCTGGAATCGCGGATCAAGGCCATTCCCGGTGTGTCCGCGGCAGAGTTGCGGGTCGTCGAACCGGTGATACTCGACATCACCGGCATGGCGGAACCCGCTTCCGGCTTGCTGGTTTCCGTTCCGGACAACAGGCAAGCCGAGGTCAACCGGTTGTACATCCGTACGGGTCGCCTGCCCTCGGCCAATCAGGGCAACGAAGTCGCGGTTATCGAGACATTTGCGAATGCCCACGGGTTTCGGCCGGGTGACCGCTTCAACGTCATAATGAATGGCCGCAAACGCGCGCTGACAATTGTCGGCATCGTTCTGTCGCCGGAGTTCATCTATGCTATCGGTCCCGGCGACATGGTCCCCGATCCAAAACGCTTCGGCGTATTTTATATGTCCGAGAGCGTCCTGAGCAGTGTTTTCGATATGGAAAACAGTTTCAATGACCTCAGCCTCTCCACGCTGCGCGGGTCCGATACCAGGGCGATAATGGAATCTGTCGACGCCTTGCTGGACAATTACGGCGCAGCCGGAGCCTATGACCGCCCCGACCAGATATCCAACGCCTTTCTGGATTCCGAATTGAATCAACTGGCGGCCATGGCAAAGATCATTCCACCGATCTTCTTGCTGGTATCGGCTTTTCTGGTCAACATGATCCTGTCCCGCCTGGTGGCGCTGGAACGTGAACATGTCGGATTGTTCAAGGCGCTCGGCTATTCAAATTTCGCGATCGGAGCGCATTATGCCAAGCTGGTCATCCTCATCGCCCTAGTGGGATTGGTGATCGGGTCCGGCGCCGGCTGGTGGCTCGGTCGGGGACTGACCCGCCTATATGCCAATTTCTTTTCCTTTCCCTTCCTGATTTTCACCAAGAGTCTGGACCTCTATGCAATTGCCGGTTCCGTCGCCGTGGTCTCTTCTCTGGCAGGCGCCGCAAAATCCATCTGGTCCATTTCGAACCTGCCCCCCGCAATCGCCATGCGTCCGCCCGCGCCTGAGATTTATCGCAGTTTCTTCGGCCGGCGGCTCAGGTGGGCCAGTTGGGTATCACAGTTGACGATCATGTCCCTCAGGCAACTGATACGTCGTCCGGTCCGGTCGGGGCTGACGACGCTGGGAACGTCCATGTCGGTCGCGCTGCTTGTGACAGCATTATTCTCCTTCGACTCCATCGACTACATGATCGACGTCATCTTTTTTCAATCGGATCGGCAGGACGCGTCCCTGACGTTTGCCTCCGATACCAGTTCATCGGCAATTTTCGACGTCGCCGCCTTGCCCGGAGTTATCCGGACCGAGCCGTTCCGCGCGACGCAGGTCAAGCTGCGGAATGAACATCGCGAGGTGAAGATGTCGCTGCTGGCGCTGTCTGCGGGCAGCCAGTTGTCGCGCATTCTCGATGAAGACCTGAAGCCAATGGAGCCACCGCCCAACGGGTTGGTCATATCGGAGCTTGTTGCAGCCAAGCTGAAACTGCGGCCGGGTGATATGGTCGAAATCGAATTGACCAGCAAAGGCCGCCGGATCGACTATGCGCCGGTCGTGGGTATCGCCCAGAGCTATGTCGGCCTGACAGCCTATGCCAGCCTTCCCTTCCTGAACAGTCTGATGCGGGATGGATCGAAAATCTCTGGCGCACGGATCGCAATTGACCAGAACGCTCTTGGCGACCTGTACGCCAACGTCAAGAACACACCCGCGATAGCAGGCATCGCGCTGCAGGATATTTCGCGCCAGAAATTCCGCGATACTATCGAGGAAAACATCATAACAATGACGACGGTCTACGTATCACTGGCGGTGATCATCACCTTCGGGGTGATCTACAATTCGGCGCGTATTCAGCTGTCTGAACGGGCTCGGGAACTTGCCAGCCTGCGGGTTTTCGGCTTCACTACCGCCGAAGTTTCAAAAGTCCTGCTGATCGAATTGTCTGTCATCGTTCTGGCGGCGCAACCGTTGGGTTGGTTGCTCGGCTATCTGTTTTCGCTGTCGGTCGTCAAAGGGTTTTCGAGCGACCTGTTCCGCATACCTTTCGTGATCAATGCGCCCACCTTTGCATGGGCCAGCCTTGTGGTATTATCATCCGCTCTTGCTTCGGCGCTGATCGTGCGGCGGAGAGTTGATCGCCTGAATCTTATAAGAGTATTAAAAACAAGGGAGTAGAGACATGAAAAGCTGGATTTTCCGCCTCGGACTAGCCGGCCTCGTACTGGCGATCTTGTTTGGATTTTACCTCGCCATGCGAGAGAAGCCGATATTGGTCGACACCGCCCGGGTAACGCGCGGAGAGATGCGTGTCACCATTAAGGAAGAGGGAATAACCCAGGTCAAGGATGTCTACACGGTTTCCTCGCCGATTGCCGGCCAACTCGACCGCACGACTTTGGAGGAAGGCGCCACGGTGGTTGCCAACCAGACCGTTATCGCCTCTATACGTCCGCCTGATCCACCGTTTCTCGATGAACGCACATTTGCGGAACTGACTGCCGCAGCCGAGGCAGCACGCTCTGCAGTGGCATTGGCAGAGGTCGAGCATGCGCAGGCGGAAAGGTCCCTGAATCTTGCGCAATCCGACTATAACCGCGCGGTACAACTGGCCAAGACTAATGTGGTATCGGAACGTACACTGGAGCAGGCTTTCAATGACTTGCAGCTTCAGCAGGCGCAGATCGCGAGCACGGAGGCGGTCGTCAGCCTGCGCAAGGCGGAACTGGCCAGTGCCCTCGCACGCCTGCGCCAGCCACGCGATTTCAACAGGACCACGAGCGAAACGGACTGCTGCGTCAGGCTTACTTCACCGGTTGACGGAGTTATCTTGCAGGTGCTGGCCCGCAGCGAACAACCGGTAGCGCAAGGAGCACCCATACTCGAAATCGGCGACCCCACGAAATTGGAAGTCGTTGTGGACCTGCTGTCCAGCGATGCCCCCCGGATCAAGCTCGGTTCGCCTGCGATCATCAGTGACTGGGGCGGTGACACGGACTTGGCGGCGACGGTCCGCCGGATCGATCCGGCGGCCTTCACCCAAGTCTCTTCCCTTGGCATTGAGGAGCAGCGGGTGAATGTCATACTGAATCTGGAAAACGTCGAACCAGCACTGGGGCACGGTTACCGGGTTCTTGCCGGCCTGGTGGTCTGGTCGGCTGACGACGTTCTTCAGGTGCCGATCGGCGCGTTATTCCGGTCCGGTGGAGAGTGGGCTGCCTTTGCGGTGACGGAGGGTCAAGCCAAATTGCGAAAGATCGAGATAGGCCAGATCAACGATCAATTTGCCCAGATCACCGGCGGTCTGGACAAAGGCGATACCGTCATTCTTTATCCAAACGACGTCCTTCAGGACGGTTCACTTGTCGAACCGCGATGAAAGGCCGCCGATCGCAGAGGTCGATCAGGATCAACAAAGGCCTCGGAGCGCTGAAAGAAATTCGTTAAACAACAGATAGAAACCGATAGGATTATTAAAATGTTCAGGAATGCAATCGACCTTTTCGACATTTTCGGCTTCAAGGTCAGGGCCGATCCAAGCTGGCTGCTGATCGCGGCACTGATTGTCTGGAGCCTTTCGACGTCCTATTTTCCCGTAATGCTCGAAGGCTACAGCCAGACCGTTTACATCTCGATGGCGGTGATTGCGATGCTGGGCCTGTTCGCTTCGCTTATCTTCCACGAGTTGTCGCACTCGCTGGTCGCCCGACGCTTCAACCTCAAGGTTGGCGGCATCACCCTGTTTCTGTTCGGCGGCGTCGCCGAACTGGAACAGGAACCCCGTGATCCTAAATCGGAATTCTGGATCGCGATCGCAGGTCCGCTTTCGAGCTATTTCCTCGCGATCGTGGCCTACATATTTGTCGCGATACTCGGTCCGGACCAGGCATCCACTCCGCTCTATGCGGTGGTCAGCTATCTTGGCCTGATCAACATCGTCCTGGCAACTTTCAACCTGTTTCCGGCGTTTCCTCTGGACGGCGGCCGGGTGTTCCGCGCCGCGCTCTGGCATTTCAAGGGCGACCTGATGTCGGCCACGCGGATTGCCAGCAGGGCGGGCACCTTTTTCGGGATCGCACTGATCATCCTGGGCGTCATGTCGATCTTCACCGATGCCGGCATTGGCGGGCTGTGGCAGATCCTGATCGGCTTTTTCATCATGAGCGCCTCGCGCGGAAGCTACGAACAACTGGTGATGAAAACAGCCTTGAAGGACCAGACGGTCAGAACCGCGATGTCGGCAGCCCCCAAGACAGCCGATGTCAAGGAAACGGTCGAGAATGTGGTCAACAACATCATGCTGAAGCACAATATCCGCTTCGTGCCGGTTCTGGATGGCGACCGTTTGCTCGGCTACGTCGATTTGCCAGGGATTCAGCAGATCGAGCCCAGTGACTGGCCTTCAACGCGTGTGGCGGATGTCTACGTGGCGTCAGATGACAGCAACACGATATCGCCGGACATGCCGACGGAGCACCTGTTCCAGAAAATGAGCGCGGAAGGCCAACGCAAGTTCCTGATCGCGGAAAAGGGGCATCTGGTGGGCGTCATCGCGCTGGCAGACCTGTTGACGTATCTTGCCCTGCGGCAGGGTCTGGGTGCTATGGAACCGCCGCCTCGCCGGAGGCACTAGCCGGTATAGACGATTGCAGGACAGCGCGCAGCGTCAAGCAAACGGTCAATGCCGATGTCACGGGCGAGTTCCGCCGAAATCATGACCATCGCGCTCCGCCCGCGCCGGATCGCTTCCAGCAGTTCCGTGAGGTTGTCCTGCTGGTCTATGATCGTCAGATTTGTCGCCAGACCTTCCATTCTGCTGCGCGAATGTTCGGACACCTTGATCGCTGCCTCGGGTGATTTTCGCAGCAATACCACATGCAGAGGCCGGCGCATTTCCCGCGCGACATTCGAGGCGAGTTCGACCAGAGAGACATCCATATCATCGGCATAATCCACAACCAGAATTTCACCAACGCTGCGCCCCGGCACCTGATAGCCAAAGACGATCAGATCTCCGGTCGCAAGATCGTGATTCAGACCGATCGGAAACTCGCCCCGGCGCTTCTCGAAACTCCAGCGGATGGCGCGTTTTGCAGCGCTTTCGCGGATCGCCTTCTCATAGGCGGCGGCATCGCGTTTGAATGCGTCAATCATCGCTTCGGGCGTGACCGGCCGCGACAGGCCGCCGACCGGGGTGACGCGCGCACTCGGTTGAGCGCTTAGGCTGTAAACCGCATCCTCTTCGATCAGGACGGCCTGAAGCTCGCCTTTTGTGCTCTGCGCCAGAAAGCATCCGATCTCGATCACCGAAGTCGCGTCGGCGTAACACGTGGCGCCAATGACGATCCGGCGTGATTTTGAACTGAAGGTCATTTCTTCTTCCTTCCGCCCGGAGCGCTGTTGTCATTGTTTTTATGAGAGCCGAATGACTTCAACTGCCGTGCAAACAACTGCAACCGCGCCTCGACCTTTCCGTTGATCGAGTTTTCCGGAAACGCACCGCCTTTTCCGCGCTCGCCGGCCTCGACGCCGGTCAAGATCCCGATGCCCTCGTTGATGGTGGAAAACGGGATGATATTGAACTTCCTGTCCTTGACGGCCTGCACCACACGCCTGCGCAGCGCGAGGTTCTTGACATTCGTATCGGGGATCAGCACCGCCTGACGACCGGTCAGACCGCGCGCGGCGCAGACATCGAAAAAACCTTCGATCTTCTGGTTCACGCCACCGATCGGCTGTACTTCGCCATGCTGGTTCACTGATCCGGTGACAGCGAAAGACTGATCTATCGGGCAGTCGGAGAGGGCCGACAGCAAAGTGAACAGTTCCGCCGCAGAGGCGCTGTCGCCATCGACGCCGCCATAGCTTTGCTCGAATACCAGACTGGCCCAGAGCGACATCGGCACATCCAGCGCATAAAGCGTCGACAGGTATCCTGAAAGGATCAGCATCCCCTTGGAATGCAGCGGCCCGCCAAGCTCTACCTCCCGCTCTATGTCGACCACCCTGCCCTTGCCCATGCGCACGCGTGCGGTGATGCGCGAGGGCCGCCCGAACATGAAATCCCCGATCTGTAAGACCGACAGGGCATTGATCTGTCCCGTCTCTTTGCCGTCGGTATCGATCAGCAGCATATTGCGGGCAATTGCTTCCTGCGTCCGTTCGCGCGGACGGCTTGCCCTGTCCTCGATCGCGGCGATAGCGCCATCGATATCCTCTGCCAGTATTTCCTTGTGCTCCGCTGTGCCCGCGCGGAAATCGGCCTCGCGGACAATGTCGGACAGCTTGCCGACATTCAGCGACAATTTCTCCGCATCATCCGCCAGACGGGTCGCCTCGGTCAGAAGGGACAATAGCGCATCCGTTTGCAGCGGACGCAGGTTCTCGCGCCCTGTGATGCCGGTCAGCAGGTCTGCGAACTGTTTTGGAGTGTCGCCGTCGATGAAGACGTCGTCATTGAAATCTGCCTGCACTTTGAACAGGTCAGTGAAGTCCGGATCCAATTCCATCAAAAGGTAATAGAACATCCGCTCGCCGACCAGCGCCACCCTCAGGTTCAACGGGATCGGGTCCGGCTCCAGCGACGTCGTCGCAAAGAGGCTCAGGCGTTGCTCCACCGAGGTGATCGAAATCTGGCCGGTCTTCAGGCATCTTTTCAGAGCGTCCCACGCAAACGGTTCTGTCAGCAGGTTCCGGACATCGAGAATGATATAGCCGCCATTGGCGCGATGCAGGGCCCCCGGCTTGATCATGGTAAAATCCGTGACAAGTGCGCCCATCTCGGATTTGTGTTCCACACGACCGACCAGGTTGCCAAGCGTCGGCAGGTCCTCGGTCACGATCGCTGCGCCGGCATTGTGGTCGGTCGGGTTGCAGATCATAACGTTGACGGAATAGCGCTGAAACTGCGGGCGCTGGTAAAACTTCGTCGTCTCGACGGGAAAAGCACCGGCATGGGCGCCCGTTCCGTTCGTCAGAAAAAGTTCAGCGTTTTCGATCAGGTCTGCTTTGACCGCCACGAAATAGGGCTGCAAAGCCTCGATTTCGGTGAAATCCGCGGTCATTTCCGCCATCGTATCGGCGACGGCGCGGGTTGCAACGCCCGAGTTCAATTCCTCAAGCGCCCTTCGGTGCGCCTTCTCGCGCTTCGGGATTTCCTTCAGCACGTTTTCCAGTTCTTTCTGGGTGACAGCGACCTTTTCGTCGATATCCTTCTGTTCCGCCTCGGGAAGGGCATCATATTGGTCCGGTGTCAGGGGCTTGCCGTCTTGCGTCGTCGCGGCGACCATGAAACCCATTGGCGTGCGCAAGACAACCAGGCCTTTGGCTTTGGCGTTGTCCATCAGGTCGTTGAAGGACTGTTCGTGCTTCTCACCATAGTCCTGTTCGATGGCACGGCGCTTACTCTGATAATCGTCAGCCTCGAAATAGGCGGGGATATCATTGGCCAGATCGTCGACCACGGCCTGCATCGCGGCGCGCAGCGGTATCGCCATGCCGGCCGGTAGTTCAATTGCGGTCGGCTTGTGCGGCGCATCGAAATTGTTCACATACACCCAGTCGGAGGCCACCGTGCGGTTCGCCGCCTCTTTCGCCAGCAGATCATGCACCGCGGTGTGGCGGCCGTATCCCGGCCGGCCCAGAACGAACAGATTGAAATCGCTGTAGGGAATTTTGGCGGAAAGGGAAATTGCCTCGAAGGCGCGATCCTGCCCCAACAGCCCCTGGACGCCGGAAGTTTTCGCTTCGGATCGGACACCCAGCACTTTCGGATCGAATACGACGCACAATTGTTCCGCCGCCAGCGGTACTCCGGTTATCAATTTACCAGACAAAGCAAACCTCCAATGGGACCCAAGGCTTTGATTTAGGCTCTTTTGCGCGTCCTGCGCCTTGATACAGGTCAATGCGCCCAAACCACTTGAATGTACTATTTTAAACGACCAATCTAATTCTGCGAAATTCATTGTTAAAATCGGGCGAACGGAAAAACTCCATGACCAAAAAAGGCAGATCGGCCGCAGACACCAATGGCGGCAGCGACGCCCCGGTGGACGAGCCTGCCCTTAACCGGTCGATCGGTTTGGTATCGCTGGTGCTCTACGGGCTAGGGATTACGATCGGGGCGGGCATCTACGTTCTGGTCGGCGAAGCTGCAGGTCGCGCCGGAGGCTATGCCCCCACGGCGTTTCTGTTCGCCGCGGTTGTGATGGCGTTCAGCGCCGGCAGCTTTGCCGAACTTTCCGGTCGCGTTCCGCAAAGCGCCGGCGAGTCGGCCTATATCCAGCGCGGTTTCGGCCTACCGTGGTTAACGCTGGCGACTGGCCTTGCCATTATTCTTGCCGCCGTCGTTGCTGCGGCAGCTATCAGTCTCGGCTGCGCGGGTTACATCGGTTTGCTTGTGGAGCTGCCGCAACCAGTTCTGGTCTCCGCCGTCGTCCTGATTATGGGGCTGTTGGCCGCCTGGGGCATCAAGGAGTCGGTGACTTTCGCCGCTGCCCTCACTGTACTGGAGATTCTAGGCCTTCTGGCCATAGTTGCCGCCGGTTTCCGTGCCAACCCGCAATTGTTGGCCGAGATTCCCGAAGCCTTTCCCTCCCTGAGCGACGGCGCCGCTATCTCGGGTATCTTCAGCGCCAGTCTCATTGCATTTTTCGCCTTCATCGGTTTTGACGACGTCGTCAATATCGTCGAGGAAACCGTGGACCCCGCACGTGTCATGCCCTGGGCCATCG
>JAHEFH010000112.1 GCA_024640245.1 Paracoccaceae bacterium
TCTGCGTGGCATCCTGACCGTCAATCGAAATCTTGCCGCCTGTCACGTCTTCCAGACCGGCGATCAGCCGCAGCAGCGTTGATTTACCACAACCCGAAGGGCCGAC
This sequence comes from Paracoccaceae bacterium, assembly GCA_024640245.1. GTDB lineage: Bacteria > Pseudomonadota > Alphaproteobacteria > Rhodobacterales > Rhodobacteraceae > Amylibacter. The sequence goes on from JAHEFH010000112.1 coordinate 107, forward strand.
GAAAACTACGAATTCGCCGTCGTTTATCTCCAGATCCAGCGGCGGGATCACGGTGACCTCACCAAAGCTCTTCTTCACTTTTTCAAGTACGATACGTCCCATGAAGTTCCCTTTATTTCACTGCGCCAAATGTAAGGCCGCGAACGAGTTGTTTCTGGCTGAACCAGCCGAGTACTAGGATCGGTGCGATTGCCATGGTCGATGCCGCCGAAAGCTTGGCGTAGAACAAGCCCTCGGGGCTGGAGTAGCTGGCGATAAAAGCTGTCAGCGGAGCCGCCTTGGCTGCCGTCAGGTTCAGCGTCCAGAAGGCTTCGTTCCAGGCAAGGATGAAATTAAGAAGCACGGTCGAGGCAATACCAGGGATGGCCATTGGCGTGAGCACATAGAGGATCTCCTCCTTGAGCGACGCACCATCCATCCGCGCCGCCTCCAGGATCTCGCCCGGAATCTCGCGGAAGTAGGTGTAGAGCATCCAGACGATGATCGGCAGGTTGATCAGCATCAGCACAATGGTCAGGCCGGCCCTCGTGTCCAGCAACCCCAGCTGGATGAACACCAGGTAGATCGGATAAAGCACACCCACCGCCGGAAGCATTTTGGTTGACAGCATCCACAACAGGATATCCTTGGTCCGCTTCGAGGGCACGAATGCCATCGACCAGGCGGCCGGGATCGCCACGATTATGCCCAATAATGTCGATCCGCCGGCCAGGATGACCGAGTTCCAAAGAAACCGCATGTAGTCAGAGCGCTCCTGCACCACAGAGTAGTTTTCCAGCGTCCAGTCGAAAAACAGGAACAGCGGCGGGTCATTGATCGCCTGAGCCTCTGTCTTGAAGCTGGTCAGGATCGTCCAGAGGATCGGGAAGAAGATCAACAGTCCGACGGACCACGCCACGATCGTGTTGATCATCTTGCGTTTCGGTGTGACAGCACGGGCCATGGTTTTCCTCCCCTACGCGTCGAGGTTCTTGCCGACGATGCGCATCAGGAAGATGGCAACGATATTGGCAAGGATGATGGCATAAACACCGCCCGCCGAACCGAGGCCTATGTTTTGGCTTTCGAGTACGCGCTGGAAGATGAGGTAGCTAAGCGTTTTGGTGCCGAATGCACCCCCAGTTGTGACGAAGATTTCCGCAAAGATTGACAGCAAAAAGATCGTCTGGATAAGGATCACGATTGTGACGGCGCGGCTCAGGTGTGGCAATACGATGTACCAGAAACGTTTCAGCACTGGTGCGCCGTCCATTTCTGCGGCTTCCAACTGCTCGCTGTCCAGTGACTGGATCGCGGTTAACAGAATGAGCGTTGCAAAGGGCAACCACTGCCAGCTGACAATCATTATGAGTGAGGGCAATGAAGCCTGGCTTAGCCATTCAACTGGGGTCGCACCAAAGAATTTCCAAATATGCGCCAGCAATCCGTTCACAGGGTCCATGAACATGTTCTTCCAGACCAGAGCAGACACGGTGGGCATCACGAAAAATGGCGCAATCACAAAGATGCGGACAACGCCTTGGCCCCACATCGGCTGATCCAAAAGGATGGCCAAAACGATCCCAAGTGCCACCGTAATGACGAGTACACCACCGACGATGATCAGTGTCGTCTGTACGCTGGGCCAAAATGAACTGGAGGTGACAAAGCGGCCGTAGTTTTCAAATCCCACCCAGTCCAGACCATTGGCAATAGAGTCGCCACGCATTGGAAGGTACTTTGTGAAGGAAAACCATAGCGTCATGATAAGGGGAACAAGCATCCAGCCCAGGAGCAAGACCACTGCTGGCGCCATCATCAGGCGGGCGGCGGATCGCGAAGCTTTTGTAGCCATGATACGTTTCCCTCGTTTACAGACAGGCGCCGTAGTTGGATGAAGTAATCAAATTGAGAGCGGTTTAGAAAATCAGAGGGCGGCGCACCGCCCTCTGGTATTGCCGGAAGCGCCTTAGCGATAGCCTGCAGCTTCCATAGCGTCGTTGGTCAATGCCTGAGCCTTGGCCAGTGCTTCTTCCACAGTTTGCTGTCCAGCATAAACCGCCGAGAACTCCTGGCTCACCTCGGTCGCGATACCGGCGAACTCAGGGATAGCGACAAACTGTATGCCGACGTAAGGCACAGGCTTCACGGTTGGGTTCGTAGGATCAGCCGCATTTATCGAATCCAGCGTCATCTGTGCGAACGGCACTTTCTGGTACTCTGGGTTCTCGTAAAGCGAGGTCCGTGCTCCAGGAGGCACGTTGGCCCAGCCTTCCTTCGAGGCAACCAACTCAATGTAACCCTTAGAGGTCGCCCATTCGATGAACTGAACGGCAGCATCTACCTTCTGGGAACCTGCCGGAATCGCCAGCGCCCAGGCCCAGAGCCAGTTGGCGCGCTTGCCGAGGCCAGTATCGGGCGCAAGCGCAAAGCCGACCTTGTCAGCAACGGTCGAGTCGTTAGGGTTGGTCACGAAGGATGCCGCAACAGTTGCGTCGATCCACATGCCGCATTTGCCTTGCTGGAAGAGCGACAGGTTCTCGTTGAAGCCATTGGTGGCGTATCCCGGAGGACCTGACTCTGCCATCATGCCAACGAAGAAGTTGAGCGCATTGGCCCATTCTGGCTGATCAAACTGGGCATTCCAACCCTCGTCAAACCAACGTGCGCCGAACGAATTTGCCGTGACCGTGATGAAAGCGCCGCCTTCACCCCAGCCGGCTTTTCCGCGCAGGCAGATACCGTTGATCTCGTTGTCGCGGTCGGTCATCGCGGCCGCAGCTTGCCGGATGAAATCCCATGTCGGCGCCTTGGGCATTTCCAGCCCGGCCTTTTCCATCAAGTCGGTACGGTACATTACCATCGAGCTTTCGCCATAGAACGGGGCCGCATAAAGTGTGCCGTCGTTGCTCAGGCCGTTACGCATGGCTGGCAGAATGTCATCTACATCGTACTCTGCCGAAAGATTGTCGAGCGGAACAAGCCAGCCGTTGGCGCCCCAGATAGGTGTTTCGTACATACCGATTGTCATAATATCGAAGGCCCCACCCTTGGTGGAGATGTCGGTCGTCACACGCTGGCGCAGGACGTTTTCCTCCAACGTCACCCACTCGACGTTGTGCCCCGTCTTGGCTGTGAAATCGTCGGTAAGACCCTGCATGCGGATCATGTCGCCATTGTTCACTGTCGCGATGGTGATTGTATCCGCATATGCGGAATAAGTTGCGATCAGCGAAATTGCCGTCGCCGCATGAAGTGCGTTCTTGAGATACATCCTAGTCCTCCCTGAAATAGATGATGCGTTTTAGAAGCTAAAGCAAAAGTTTGCGCGCCGTCAATAAAAATTTGCGCGCGTAAATTTATTATAATTCAAGCAGAGGCGCGCAACACCAGCTTAGCTGGATAGAGCGTCTCGGTTCTTTTCGAGAATCGTCCCCCACTTTCAATGAGTTCGAACAAGGTCTCGACGCTGCCGTTGGCCACGGAATCGTAATCATGGGCTGCTGTCGTCAGCGACGGGCTGGTGAATTTTGCGAATGGATGATCATCGTTCGAGGCTACTCGAAGGCTGCATCCCTCCTTACGGCCGACCCGAATCTCTAGTTCGTAACAGGCCGAGAGAAAGCCTATCGCCAGACGGTCATTGCTGCACAGAACGGTATCTGTCGGCAGCGCGCGCTCTTGAAGAATCTTAAGCGCTCCATCGCGTCCTATCCGTTCGAACTCCCAGCCTTCGCCCTTAACCTTAATCACGTTCGGCTCGTGCCCCAACCGTTCCATCATCGAGATGTAGGCCAGACGTCGCTTATTCGCGTTCGGGTTCGCCGGCGTCTGCATTTCAAAAAATGAAGGCGGCTCGCCGCTACGGGTCAGATATTCCACGGTCTGAGATACGAAGCTGAAATTGTCTGATCCCACAAAGGCTTCGCCTATACCCTCGATATTGCTGTCAAACAGAACCGTGGGCACATCGCGCGTGAATTTCTCGATTTCCGCCCGGTCCGAGGCTCGCCCAAGAGGCGCCAGCAGCACGCCCGCCGGCCGCAAACCCCGAAGGCCGTCGAGGATGTCGTTTTCAAGCTGTTGCTCGCCATGCGCACTAAAAAGCATCGGCCAGAAACCGGCCTCGAAGCAGCGTTTCTGGATCTTTCGGGCTATCTCGGCAAAGAACGGGTCAGCAAGGTAGGGAACCACGATGCCGATATTCTTCGTCAGCTTGCGGTTCTGGTTGATGGCAAAGATGTTGGGGCGGTAATCGTATTTCTCGATTGCAGTCTCGATCCGCTCACGGGTGGACGAGCGGACGCTGTCCGGATCGTTGAAATATTTTGATACGGTCGGCCGCGACAGCCCACTGACGGCGGCGAACTCCTCCATGTTTCTGATTTTCTTGTGCCCCATAGCACTCCTTTGATATCCACCACCTCGGTGATCGGTCAAAAATTCCTGACATTTTCTAATTTTTTACTTTTTCTTACCGCGCGCAAAGAATCAAGATGTTTGTGCCACACTTTTCGGGAAATGCTCCGAACGGTGGGAATAACTAGCTGACCTGAGCCGTCGATGCCAACCTGCGGACGCCAGCAGCCGAATGTAAACCACTCCTCATTTTTAAAAACAGACCATTAGGCTGCGCAAAGGTTCACCAATCAGGCAGTACTGCGGAGAGGTTCAGTTTGAATTTGTTCCTACTGTCGTTAAATAGTTCCTGACTAATTAATTTGGTTGCGGGAAAATATATGAACGGTCGCGAAAATCTGCAGATTTGGAATACGCCAAAACCACAACCATTTCCGTTCCCGCCGTCGAAATCACGAGAGAGGCTTCGCGACCGAGCAGTTCATTTAACTACCTGTTTAGCCGTTTTCTACCGCTGCGATCACCCGCATCAAATTCCACCAACGGAACGCCATCGCCGTCCTTCTATAAGACCGCCATTTTTGTCTAATTTGCTTTATTGCCCCGCCCTTTGCCCCATTTTCCGAACAAGCCAATCCCTGCCTTGGCAACGAAGAGGTCAGGTGTTCGATTCTCCAGGATCCTCCAAATTTCCGTATATATTCTGTATGTTTTTGAATGTGTTAAGAGGCACTCCCTTACCTCTTGTGGGGCCTGATTCTACCTTGTGGAGAAGTCCTCGGACACCATCGGGTTACTGGAATTATGACAATAACCGCTGAAAATTGATCAAAGAGTGTGGTCAACGTGGCCGACCAGGTTCAAGCCATCTACAACCAACTAGAATTCTGAAATAGTGTCCATGGAGCGCACATGAAGAATTTCCTACAGATTACGAAGCGATGGCAGGAAATGGATGCACCATTTCACCGCGGGGTGGATAATCTCGGGGCTGGTTTCAAAATGGCGTAAGTGGTTGCGTTTTGTCATCGCAAATAACTGGCCGACTGCCCGCCCGTCTCAGGTCGATTATGGACAGTAACGCGCGACGGTTTCCGCGAAAAATCCGAGTATTCTGGGGACAGTGGTAAAGTTTCCTAATTTCAATGGAATAATTCAATCACCCGAACCGTTAATTGCTCGGATGCTAACGAAAAGGCATCGGAAACAAATTAGCGGGAGGAAAAAATATGGCACCGGACGGCAACGACACGAAGGACCTGCGCGCGATGTTCGCAGACGATCCTGAAGGAGCGGATCTGGAAGTATTCGGGCGAAAAGTTCACGCCGACAGACGCGGATTTTTACGCGGCGCGGGCTTGGCCGCAATGAGCGCGGCGGTAGGGATGACAATCCCCTTCCATCGCAACATTCCGCAGGGCTTCATCCCTGCCGCGATGGCGCAGGACAATGGATTGATGGGCAAGGACGGTTTGACGCTGTTGAACGACCGCCCGCTGAACGCCGAAACGCCGCCGGAGTTGCTAGACGATGCGATCACGCCCACCAGCCGGCACTTTATCCGGAACAACGGTATCGAGCCGGAAAACACAAGCGCCGAAGGCTGGACGCTGACCGTTGATGGCTTTGTCGACAATCCGATGGAACTGAGCATCGCCGATCTGCGCGACCAGTTCGAGGTGCACACAGCGGCGCTGACGCTGGAATGCGGCGGCAACGGCCGGGCATTTTTCGATCCTCCGGCCAGCGGCAACCAGTGGACCTACGGCGCCGTGGCCTGCGCGGAATGGACAGGCGTTCGCCTGAAGGATGTTCTGGAAAAAGCCGGCGTTCAGTCGAACGTGATCTATACGGCGCACTACGGAGCCGATGGGCACCTGTCCGGCGACGCTTCGAAACTGCCGATTTCGCGCGGAGTCCCGATCGAAAAGGCCATGACGGACAACATCCTGATCGCTTTTGAGATGAACGGCGCACCGCTGCATCCAAGTAACGGCGCGCCCTTGCGCCTTGTGGTTCCGGGATGGCCCGGCTCCTGCTCGCAAAAATGGCTGAAGCGGATTGAACTGCGCGACGTTGTCCATGATGGTCCGAAAATGACGGGCACCGCCTATCGCGTTCCGGGACATCCGGTTGCCGCGGGCGACGAAGTTCCGGAAGATGATTTCCAGATCATCGAACGTATGCCGGTGAAATCGCTGGTCACCTTCCCCGCCAACGGTGCTTCCGTCGGCATGGCGACAGACGTCCGCGGACATGCGTGGTCAGGCGACCGCACCATAGACAAGCTGGAAATCTCGATCGACTTCGGCTCCACATGGCAGAGCGCCAGCCTCGATGCACCGGTCAATGACGGCGCATGGCAGAACTGGCGGGCGAATGTGAGCTTCCCACAGTCAGGATACTACGAAGTCTGGGCCAGAGCGGTTGACAGCGCCGGCGTTTCCCAGCCATTTGCCATCGACTGGAACCCCAAAGGCTATCTGAACAACTCGATGCACCGCGTCGGGCTTCGGGTAAGCTAAAAGATCGAATGCGGCGGCGCGCCATGCGTCGTCGCAATTCCAGGAAATACAGGAGACATAAATGCGCATTTCTGCGATCTGCGCCGGGGTTGCACTCTGCCTCGGCACCTTCGCGTCGCCAACTTTCAGCCAGGATTTGGCCGAACGTTTGGCCGAAGCCGACCCTGAAGCAGGAGCGAAACAGTTCCGCCAGTGCAAGGCTTGTCACACCGTGGAGTCCGGCGGGCCAAACCGGGTCGGACCGAACCTCTATGGCGTGATAGGCGCCCCCGTCGCCTCGGTCGACGGGTTCAAGTATTCGTCTGCTCTGCAGGATCATGGCGGCAACTGGGATGTCGAGAGGCTGGACGCTTTCCTCGAGAACCCCCGCAAGTCCGTACCGCGTACGCGAATGACCTTTCGCGGACTATCCGATGCTTCGGACCGGGCAAGTGTGATCGCCTATCTCAACACCCAGAGCGATACGCCAATCGCCTTCACTTCCGACGAAGCTGAAGAGGGTGATAAACCGGCCGAGGCTGCCTCGGCGGACTTCGGACAGCTTTTCGTAGCCGATGGCGTGGAAGAAACCTATTACACCTGCACCGCCTGCCATTCAGAGATGATCGTGGCCCAGCAGGGCAAAACCCGCGACCACTGGAAAAAACTGATGGTGTGGATGGTTGAGGAACAGGGGATGAATGAACTGCCGGAAGACGAGCTGAATGTGATCCTCGACTATCTGGCGGCGCATTACAACACCGACCGGCCCAACTTCCCCAAACGCTGAGGTCTCGCCGTCGCCTCAGGCACAGGGCACGGCACTCTCTGCGGCATCACGAACCGCAAGCAGTGCCTCGCCGTATTCAGGCTTGCCTTCGGTCTGATCTTCCAGAAGATGAGAGATCGCGGTGAATTTTCCGCGGTCCATACCTTCGGCGAGCATGGAATAGTAGATGCTGCCCACCGACCACACCTGGACCAGAATCCTGTCGGAAGTGGCCGGAAGGACCGGCGGCGAAGAAGATGCTCCGACGGTCAGGCGGCAGCCGTTAACGCCGGAATAATGAAGGTAGCTGTCGCCCCCCTCGAGGGTCACGACATCGACCAGCGTCAGGTTCGCCGACGTGAGGTCCAGATCGTTCCCGATCCATTGCGAAACCGGTGTCGGACTGTCGCTCGGTTTTACCGGATAGCTCCGGCTGGCGAATGTGTGGTGCCAGTCGAGCGGACTCTTGACGGGATCCGGGCCGCTGTAAAGGAGGGCGCCCGCGATAATTACGACTGCCGCGGCGGCGGCGGGAATAAAGCCGGCGTTGAACCAACGCACATCCGGGTTTCGCCGTGTCATGACCGGCGGCGTCGCCGGGTGCAACTGTTTCAGCGCCGACGACAGTTCCGTGATCTCATCAAGCGCTGCCCGCAATGTCGGATTTTTGCGCAGTTGTGCACGGATTGCCGCCGCCTCACGACGGTTCAGTTCGCCGTCATGATAGGCATTCAGGCTCTCCCAGGTCTTTGTGTCGAGCTTCATGTCTTTCGATCCACTTTCGCCGCGCCGCTCTGGTCGCCCCGGCAGCCTTCAATCGCCTGCCGCAGCTCCCGGCGTGCCCGGCTTATGCGACTCATTACAGTACCATGCGCTATTCCGATGACCTCTGCAGCTTCGGAATACTTCAGTCCAATTACATCTACCAGAAAAAGTATTTCCCTCTTGTCGGAGGATAACTTTTCGAATGCCAAACGGATCAGGACATCTCGAGACATATCGCGCACTTCGCCAGTCTCGCTTGATAAACGTTTCTCGCGGGCGGAATATTCCCTACGGACCCTCCTGCGCCGCAATTCGTCCAGATGCAGGTTCCGGATAATGCGAAACATCCAGGGCCTCAGATCATCGAGCTTCACCGGCCGGTCAGGTGTGCGCAACGAACGTTCGATCGAACTCTGAACAAGATCCTCCGGATCGTCGGGAGGCGTGCAAATCCACCGAGCATAGGCATGCAGTTCGGGCAATAAAATCTCTATTTGCGTCAGGGACGTCATGGCCTAAATGTATCCGAGAATTTTTTTGCGTCAAAGAGAATTCAGCTGCCTCTTCAACGTCGAAAGCGAAACCACATACGCTTTTCAAGGGCGGAAATGGCACGACGCTTTTGTCCGAATTGCTGACTTTGCGGCAGTCCGGTTACTAGGCCTTCCCGCAATTATCCCGCATTTCCTGTCGAAGCCTGGCTTGAAATCGAAACATCTGCCGTTGCTTTGCGATGCGGACCATCAAACAAATGCGCATAACGCGTTGTCGACTGCGCCTGAGCATGACCGCGAAGGGCGCCCTGCTCCCATCGGGGCTGATCAGTTAGCCTGTAGCGGCGGGCACAAGAATGAGAGCTTCGCTGGCCGTCCACGAATTGCACGCAAATGGCCGCTCCGAGTCTTTACCTACGGATCAAGCCATGTCCCTCACGGGACAAATTGATAAAAGGCAACGAGCAGGATTGGCGCATTTCGGACCTTCGCTGACTTTGCTGCGTGCAAGAAGTAGTTTAAGATACTAATTACGATCGGGAGGTATTTCGACATGAGACGAAAAGTGCTGCAGGATAAGTTGCGGGAATTTTCATTGGCGGTTGTGTTGCTGGCATTTTCCGCAATCCCCTCTCCGGCGGAGGCGGAAGGACTGGACGGCAAGGCGCTCGAAAAGCTTGCGCTACAAGGCATGTGGGAGGCTGAACATGCAGAGTATGGGCTTTGGAACTGGATCGACGACGGAACTGTTTGTCTGAGAGTCGGAAGCAAGGATGGAGAATGCGCGGATACAGGCACATGGAGTGTTGGTGATAATGTCCTTTGCTACGAACTAACCTGGTGGGGTGAAACAGCCGGGGAGCGAAAAAACTGCTTTACCGTGCAGGCGCTCGACGATGGGCGATTTGAAACGCTTTTCCATGGGGGAGTG
>JAHEFH010000010.1 GCA_024640245.1 Paracoccaceae bacterium
GTGGCGGACCGAGGAGGATTCGAACCCCCGACCCCCTGATTCGTAGTCAGGTACTCTATCCAGCTGAGCTATCGGTCCGTGGTGTGTGGATGTACTCTTGCACCATCTGGTTTGCAAGAGGCAAATTAAATTATCCGGTCGCTGATTGTGATCCGTTCCGTTGTTGAATTGTTTCGCAATTCCAGAGGCCGGATTTCTGTGTCTGCTATAATTTCAACCAAAGTCAATGACCGGCTTTCGGGAGAGTTTTGGTGAAGACTGCCTTTGCGGAGTTGACTAAGATACCTAGACAGCGCCACCTTGACTTGCGGGTGCAATGTCGTCCGATGTCTTCCCGCCATGGGTTTCCATACCGGCTTCTTCGACGATCCATTTTTCCATCGTTGCCACCAGTTGCGATTTGATAACCGGTTTGCTGAGGTAATCGTCCATACCCGCATTCAGACAATTATCGCGGTCACCTGACATGGCATTCGCCGTCAGTGCAATGATTGGGGTTCGTGCCCGACCATTTTGCCTCTCCAGTTCGCGGATTTGCCGCGTAGCATCGAGGCCATCCATAACCGGCATTGCCATGTCCATCAGTATCATGTCGGGCTCACTCGCCGCATAGCTTTGCAGCGCCTCCTGTCCGTTTTGGACAGTGATGACATTGAGTTCGAAGGTCTTCAGCATTGTCTGCAATACGAGTTGATTGGTCTTGTTGTCCTCGGCGATCAGAATCGTCATTCCATTCAGCCCCGATTTTTTCGGCGCGGGTCGAGTCTCTTCCGGTTGGGGCATCGTTTTCGCGTCCTTCTTCGCTACTGCATTCGCCAATACGGCTTTAAGAGTATCTGACCTGACCGGCTTCAAGAGGTAAATCTCGAAAATGGAGGGACTCTCGGAAAGTGGCTCACATGTTACGTCGACCGAGGACAGCAAAATGATGGGAATAGCCGCGCAACTCTTTATAGCTCTGATTTTTTCGGCCAGTTCGCAACCGTTCATTCCTGGCATGTGATAGTCGACGATTATTGCGTCGAAAGAGTCCCCGGACATTTCGGCAGACTCCAGAACCTCTAGCGCTTGCATCCCGGAACTGACCGCTTTGTGGAGGACTCCCCAATTGCGCAACCTCTCCGACAGAATAGTGCGGTTGATTTGCAGATCATCCACAATAAGTACCTTGCGATTAAGAAGGTCCCGAACGTCCCCGAAATTTGCGCGCGTGAACTCCTTTGAATGTTCAAGCGTCAACTGGATCGTGAATACCGAACCCTTGTTCGGTTCGCTGTTTACCTCGATTGTTCCCCCCATCATTCGAACCAGTCTGCTCGATATTGTAAGGCCGAGTCCCGTGCCCTCGATTTGTCTGCCGGGGAAAGCGTTGGATTGCTCGAATTCGTCAAATATGAAGCAGATATTATCCTCGGCAATTCCGACTCCCGTATCGGATATCTCGATGGTAAGGTGGGTCCGGTTGTCGTGCGAGCGGCCAGAGACATCGATCAGGATATGACCCTCGGAGGTGAATTTGACCGCGTTTCCCAGAATATTGGTCAGTATCTGACGAATGCGACCAACATCCGCTATGAAACCGGTCGGTAAATCCGGAGCATAACGAAGGTTGATCTCGACGTTTTTTTGATAGGCTTTCGAGGAAGTCATCGTAACCACGTCCTCGATAGACCGGTGCAGATCGAACGGCGCGGGATGCAGGTTCAATTTTCCTGATTCCATTTTGGAAAAGTCGAGGATGTCATTGATGATCGGCATCAGCGCAGAGCCGGATTTGGCGATAGTCTCAGCGTAGATGCGTTGGTCGCTGTTGAGTTTTGTTTCGAGCAGCAACTCCGCCATTCCCAGAATGCCATTCATTGGAGTCCTTATCTCATGGCTCATATTCGCCAAAAATTCCGACTTGGACCTGCTGGCTGTCTCCATGGCCTTTTGTTTAAGTTTGAGCCTCTCCTCGCGTTGGTCACTCTCATGGAGAATATTTTCCAAAGTATCTACAGAAGTCGAAAGTGAAATGAATTCCCTTGCGGCAAACTTTGGCAATTTGCGATGATCCAACCGATCGCGGTCAATTGTTACGCTCATCTTGGCGTTGATAATGGACAACGGACTCCGCGCAAGCCGCGATATCGTAAACAGTAGCAACATACCTGCGACCGCGAGGCCCGCCAGCAAAAATAGAACGGTTTCCTTGACATGTTGCGCTGTTCTGATCTTTCCGGGTTCGGTGGCCCAATGAAACACCACCTCGCCCAGGTTCAGGTCCTCGAAACTTATACCACCGCGGAACTGGGTCACCGGTTTGGTCTGGTCCACAAGATTTTCTGGGAAGCGTGCGATCCGGTCACCGCTTTGAGCAAGCACCTCGATATATGACAGCGCCGGAGACAGATTGACCAGGTTCCGTAACGTAGTCTCAACAGCGGCCATATCGTTGTCCATGACCGGTTTTGAAATCAGACTGGCGACCAGCGATATGGTCAATTCGGCTTGCTCTTGTGTGTTCTCCTCCAGAAAATGGTATTCGTTTCGTGCCACTGTAATTCCTCCAACCGTGGAAATCGCAAGCAAGGGAAGGAGCACCGCCATTGCCATTTGTGCGAAAAAACTCATGGGGAAAAATCGCACTCGGCGGTTCATTGGGTGGCTCCGGCCTTGCTATCAATCGCGGAATTCAACCGCTGCCGGAGTTGAAGGTTTTGAATTGGAATTGTTCTTGAATTGCCCGTGATATTTGTCGGCGCCGACCGTGAAAGAATTACGCCTCGCAGAGAATGTCTCCGGTCCACACGATGTGTCGACAGCAATGTTTTCGACATAAATCAACCTGTTGTACGAATTAATATGTTTTTGACGGGCAAATTTCTCAGCGAGTCTAAATTAAAATTGGTTAACAATTAACGAACGCCGAAAAGTCATTCAGCCAAATTGACAATTTTTTAAGTTAATTTGCGAACGAAAGCTGGTTTGCGATCGTTTGGCCCCGAATTCTGCCTACTCGGAAAAAACCGTGTTAACGGGCTTGAGTTCGAGGGCTGCTGCCAGTAGCGCCTTAGTGTATTCGGTTTCAGGTGCCTCGAAAATTCTGGTGCTGTCACCGGACTCAACGACGTCTCCCGCCTTCATCACCAGTACCTTGTGGCTCAGCGCGCGAACAACGCGCAGGTCGTGGCTAATGAAAATATACGCAAGGTTGTGTTTCCTTTGCAGGTCGCGCAACAGGTCGACGATCTGAACCTGAATGGTCATGTCCAGCGCCGAAGTCGGCTCGTCCAGCACAACCAGCTTCGGCCGAAGGATCATGGCGCGGGCAATCGCGATGCGCTGGCGCTGGCCACCGGAAAACTCGTGCGGATAGCGGTCGATCATTGCTGGGTCGAGCCCGACTTCCACCATGGTATCGTGTACCAGTTGGCGCTTGTCCAATCCGTCCTGAAGCTTGTGGACGCCGAGGCCCTCCGACACGATCTGCTCGACCGTCATGCGCGGAGACAGGGAGCCATAGGGGTCCTGGAACACCATCTGCATGTCGCGCCGCAGTGGCCGTAGTTGCTTGTTGCGCAGACCCTGTACATTATCGCCCAGAAACACCACCGGACCCTCGGAAGCGATCAGCCTCATCACCGCCAACGCCAGCGTGGTCTTGCCTGACCCGCTCTCTCCGACAATGCCGAGTGTCTCTCCCGACCGGATCGCAAAAGTGGCGGCATTGACCGCTTTTATGTGGCCCACGACACGTTTCATAAGTCCGCGCCGGACCGGGAACCAGACGCGCAGCGCGTCGGTGCGCAGGATTTCTGCCGCGTCAGCGGGAACCGGATCGGGTTCGCCGGACGGCTCGGCGGCAAGCAGTGTCTTGGTATATTCGTGCTGCGGGTTGGCGAAGACCTCGGAAGTCTTGCCGCTCTCGACGATCTTGCCGTTCCGCATGACGCAGACGCGATCAGCGATTTTGCGCACGATGCCAAGGTCATGGGTAATGAACAGCAGCGCCATGCCCTCGGCCTTCTGGATGTCCGCGAGCAGCGCGAGAATCTGCGCCTCAATGGTGACGTCGAGCGCCGTTGTCGGTTCGTCGGCGATCAACAGGTCCGGCCCGTTCGCCAACGCCATGGCGATCATCACTCTCTGCCGCTGCCCGCCGGACAATTCGTGCGGATAGCTGGTCAGGCGCTCTTCCGGGTCGCGGATGCCCACCTTGTTAAGCAGGTCCAAGATACGCTCTCGCGCGGCGCTGCCCTGAAGCCCCTGATGTAGCGCAAGGCTCTCGCCGATCTGCCGCTCGATTGTGTGCAGCGGGTTCAGCGAGGTCATCGGTTCTTGAAAGATAAAGCTGATGTCGTTGCCGCGGACCTCGCGCAAATGGCTTTTGTCCGCGCCGACCATCTCTTTTCCGCGATAGCGGACCGATCCGCTGATCCTTGCGCTGTCAGGCAGCAAGGAAACGGTGGACAGGGCAGTGACGGATTTGCCCGAGCCGCTTTCGCCGACCAGCGCAACGGTTTCGCCGGCGGCGATCTCGAAGCTGACCTGATCGACTGCCGGTGCATTCCTGCCAAAGCTGACCGACAGTTCGGATATTTTCAGAACGGGTTCCATCAACCGAAGGTCTTTCTGGGATCAAACGCGTCCCTGATGCCCTCGAAAATGAAAACCAGTAGGGACAGCATGATCGCGAAGGTAAAAAATGCCGAAAAAGCCAGCCAGGGCGCTTGCAGGTTCTGCTTGGCCTGCAACGCCAACTCGCCCAGCGACGGATAGGAAGCAGGCAGTCCGAAGCCCAGAAAATCAAGAGATGCCAGACCGCCGATCGCACCCGTGACCAGAAACGGCATCAGCGTCAGTGTTGCGACCATCGCGTTCGGCAAAAGGTGCCGCAACATAATCGTATAGTCGCCGACCCCCAGCGCCCGCGCCGCGCGGGTATATTCAAAATTCCGCGCCCGCAGGAATTCCGCGCGGACCACGCCCACCAGCGAGGTCCAGCTGAATACCGCGATCAGAACGGTCAGCAGTGTGAATGTCATGCTGAAGATCGCCGAGACGATGATGATGATGTATAGACTGGGGATATTCGACCAGATCTCGACGATACGCTGAAAGACAAGGTCGACCCAGCCACCGAAATAGCCCATCGAAGCGCCGGCAATTACTCCGATGATGGATGAAACGGTGACAACGGCCAAAGCGAACAGCGTCGAGATACGGAACCCGTAGACGATGCGCGCCAGCACGTCCCGCGTCTGGTCGTCGGTGCCCAGCCAATGCGCGCCATTCGGCGGACTCGGGGCGGTGACGACATCATAGTTGATTGTGTTGAAACTGTAGGGAATGGGCGGCCACAGCACCCAGCCCTTGTCGATCGGCAGGCCGTCGACTTCACCGTCTTCCGCATCCAGGAACGTCGCCTCGGGATCGTCGAGGCAAGCCTCCAGCCCGCCGGTTCGGATCAGGCATTTCACTTCCGGCGCCGGGTATTCGGCCTCGGTTTCAAATTCGCCGCCGAAATCGGCTTCGGAATAAAAACTGACTGCCGGCAGATAGAACTCGCCCTTGAAGGAAACCAGAAGTGGTTTGTCATTGGCGATCACCTCGGCGAATAGGCAGGCGAAAAACAGGATGCCGAATATCCATGCGGACCAAAAGGCACGTCGATTGGCTTTGAAATTCGAGATCCTGCGGCGCGCCAGTGCGGATTTGAAGAACAGCGGCTTCATGTTTCACGGCTTTCAAAATCAATGCGCGGATCAACATAGACGTAGGTAAGGTCCGACAAAAGGTTGACCAGCAGGCCTATCAGCCCGAACACGTAGAGCGTCCCGAACAGCACCGGATAGTCGCGGTTGACCGCCGCCTCGAACCCCAACCGTCCGAGACCATCCAGCGAGAATACGATCTCGATGATCAGCGATCCGGCAAAAAAGATGCCGATAAACAACGCAGGAAAGCCCGAAATGATGATAAGCATCGCGTTGCGGAACACATGACCGTAGAAGACGCGCCCTTCGGAAAGGCCCTTGGCGCGGGCAGTGATGACATACTGTTTCTTTATCTCGTCCAGAAACGAGTTTTTCGTCAGCAGGGTCAGCGTTGCAAAGGCCGAAATGGTCGATGCAGTCACCGGCAGAACAATGTGCCACAGGTAATCCAGCGCCTTGCCGATCATGCTGAGTTCCGAGAAATTGTCCGAGGTCAGCCCCCTGAGCGGGAAAATCTTGTAATACGAGCCGCCCGCGAACAGCACCAGCAACAGGATTGCGAAAAGGAAGCCGGGGATGGCATAGGCAAAGATTATGATGCCGGAGCTCCAAGTGTCGAACCGCGACCCGTCACGCACAGCCTTGCGGATACCCAGAGGAATTGAGATCAGGTAGGCCAGCAGTGTCGACCAAAGCCCCAGAGAAATCGACACAGGCATCTTTTCGAGCACCAGATCCACCACCGAGATGGATCTGAAATAGCTCTCGCCGAAATCGAAGCGGATATAGTTACCCATCATCAGCAGAAAACGTTCGAGCGGCGGTTTGTCAAAGCCAAACTGGCGCTCCAGATCGGCGATGAAGTCCGGCGGCAGACCGCGGGCGCCATGATAAGAGCCTTCACTGGCACCACCACCGTTAACGTCACCGCCGCCGCCACCGCTGATCCGGTCTGTCGCGCTGGTTTCCTCTTCGAGCTGGCTGAGAATCTGTTCGATCGGTCCGCCGGGCAGAAATTGCACCAGCGCAAAGTTTATTATCATGATCCCGAGCAATGTCGGGATCATCAGCAACAACCGACGAAGGATATATGCTCCCATAAACCTGCCTTAGAACGCGCCTGCTTGTTTTAGTTTTTGCGCCTTTTGTTCGCTATACCACCAAAAATCCATTTCGCCCATGGCATAAGGCGGCAGCGCCTCGGGATATTCGTAAATATCCAGATAGGCTATGTTGTGCGATCCTTTGTACCATTGCGGTATCCAGATATGCATCGCGCGGAGTGAACGGTCCAGAGCCCGAACGGCAACCTTCAGGTCTTCGCGGGTTTTTGCGCCCTCGATAATCTTGATCAGCGCGTCGATCGCCGGATTGGCCAACCCGGTCAGGTTCGACGATCCGGGCGTATTGGCCGTTTCACTGCTAAAGATGGACCGCAGTTCGATGCCCGGTGTCAGCGACATGACATAGCGTTGGGTTGTAATATCATAGTCGAAGGTTTTACGGCGTTCGTTTTCCTGGGCCGCATCTATAAACGTGTTCTTTGCATCAACGCCCAGTTTGATCAGGTTTTCGATGTAGGGGTTTATTATTCTGTCAAAGGACGGGCTGTCATTCAGGAATTCTACCGAGAGGGTTTCCCCCTTGGCATTCTTGCGGACACCATCGACAATTTTCCATCCCGCTTCGTCCAGCATTTTTCCGGCCCGCCGGAATACCGCGCGGTCCAGAGGGTCCGGCTTCGAGACGACCGGCGTATAGGCATCCTCGGTGAAAACCGACTGCGGCAAATCGGCCTTCAGAGGCTCAAGCATAGCGTTCTCTTCGGGTGTGATCGGACCTTTGGCTTCCAGATCCGAGTTTTCCCAGAAACTGTCGGTACGCTCATACAGGTCGTAGAATAGTGTCTTGTTCGACCATTCGAAGTTGAACATCAGTCCCAGGGCCTCTCTTACACGGGGATCCTGAAACTTCTCCTTGCGCATGTTGAACCAGAAGCCCTGTGTGCCCGACGGGTTGCCGTCCGGCAGGGTTTCCGCTTTTACCCACCCTTTTTGAAGCGATGGAAAGTCATAGGAAGTCGCCCAGAGTTTTGACAGGTATTCTTCCCTGAAATTGTACGCACCGCCTTTGAAGGCCTCGAAAGCGGCCGTGTAGTCGGAGAAGTATTCGAACTGCAGAAACTCGAAATTCTCGCGGCCGACATTGACGTTAAGATTCTTGCCCCAGTAGTCGTCCCGCGCCCTGTAGGACACGGTCTTTCCCGGCACGACCCGGTTCAGTACATAGCGTCCGCTACCGAGCGGCGCCTCGAGAGTGCTTTCCGCAAAGTCGCGATCGGCGTAGTAGGCCTTGGAAAACACCGGCAGGCCAGCAGCCGCCAACGGCAATTCTCGAGTGTTCACGCCTTCCTTGAAGGTGAATTTCACTCGAAGCGGCGATAGGGCCTCGACGTTTTCAAAATCCGAGAATGTGCTTTTGAGGCTCGGGCGGCCTTTTTCAATCAATATATTGAAGGAAAATACGACATCTTCCGCAGTGACCGGGGTGCCGTCGGAAAATTTCGCTTCTGGCCGCAGGTTGAAGATCGCCCACTGCCGGCTTTCTGGGTATTCGATACTCTCGGCCAACAAGCCGTACATGGCATCGGGTTCGTCGGCGCTGCCGGTCATCAGAGATTCGAAGAAGATGCTGGACAGCGATGCGCTCTGGCCCTTGAGGATATAGGGAGTCAGGCTGTCGAATGTCCCGAAGGCCCAGGTGGAAAACGTTCCGCCCTTGGGAGCGTCCGGATTGACATAGTCGAAGTGCTTGAAGCCTTCGGGGTATTTCAGGTCACCGAACGCCGAAATGCCATGCGACTTGATTACCGTCTCCTCGTCCGCCCGTGCAGGTGCGAAAATCAGGAGGAAGGCGCATATTCCGACAAAACCGGCTAATAGTATCGAGCGGTTTCGCGTTAGGGCAGGTGCGTAAGCAACCTGGCTGCGCAGTCGGTCCATAGGATTTCCTCTCTTGTCGTTTAGGGCATTCGCCTGACTTTAGGTAATACTTAGGTAAAAAGGGAAACCTGTAAACAGCAAGACGCAATTCCGTGAAGAATTGGCTTTTCAAACAAATAAGGCCGCCCGAAGGCGGCCTTGAATGTCATTGGCAAAAGATCAGTTTCCGATCGTCGCCAGATAGGCGATCAGATCTGCGCGATCCTCAGGCTTCTTGATGCCGGCAAAGCCCATCTTTGTGCCCGGCGCATAATCTTTCGGGTTGGCCAGGAATTCGCTCAAGCGTGCTGGCTCCCAGTTGCCGCCAAGACCGTGCAAGCTATCCGAGAAGTTGAATCCGGCAACCGATGCGATGGCGCGGTTGACAACACCAAAGAGCGTCGGGCCGGTACCATTCGCACCTTCCTCGATCTTGTGACAGGCTTTACACTTGGAGAAGCCCTTCGCGCCTTTGTCGGCGTCTGCCGAGGCCATCAACTCTTCGAAAGAAGGACCCTCAGTGGCCACTTTTTCGCCACCGGTTTCCGAAACCTCGATAATATAAGCAGCGGTTACTTCATCGCCGTGGCCTTCGGACCCGACATGGTAGAGCGATTCACCCGCCCAGTTAATCATCATATAGATCAACAATGCTCCACATGCAGCACCGACGATCTTTGTAATTTCCATTGTGTCCATGGCCATTCACCTTCGTTCGGGGGATTCGCCCCGTCATTTGTCTCTGCAACGTTCTAGCGCCTTCCCCTATCGTCTTGCAAGGTGTAGAACCGCGACGAAACGCCCAACTTTGCAGGTAATATCATGGCGATAAAAAAACAGACAATAGCGTTCCAGGGTGTTCTGGGCGCATATTCGCATCAGGCATGCACCGAAGTTTACCCGGAGGCGCAGGCTTTGGCGTGTAATACTTTCGAGGGCGCAATCGACGCGGTCAAGCGCGGAGAGGCGGATTTGGCGATGCTTCCGGTGGAAAATTCCACCTATGGGCGGGTCGCGGATATCCACCATCTGTTGCCGGAATCCGGCCTCCACATCATCGCTGAACATTTTTTACGTATCCATATCAACCTGTTAGGTCATCGCGGCGCGAAGCTTGAAGATATCAAGACGGCCATGAGTCATACCGTCCTGCTGGGTCAGTGCCGCAAATTTCTCAAAGAACACGGGATCCGGCCGCAGGTCGGACCGGATACCGCTGGATCCGCGCAGATCGTTGCGGATCACAATGACATGTCGCAAGGAGCGCTCGCGTCGGAGTTGGCCGGAGAAATTTACGGCCTCGACGTCCTGGCGCGTCATATCGAGGATTTTTCCAATAACACGACGCGTTTTCTGGTTATGGCGCCAGCGCCATTTGCCGGCCGTGAGGATGGCGTCGAGTATATTACCAGCTTTGTGTTCCGCGTGCGCAACATTCCGGCGGCGCTCTACAAGGCGATGGGCGGCTTTGCCACAAATGGCGTTAACATGGTGAAACTGGAAAGCTACATGCTGGATGGTTCCTTCACCGCAACGCAATTCTATGCCGATGTAGTCGGACATCCCGATGATCCGGCGCTGGCGCGCGCGATGGAAGAGCTGGATTATTTCACCACGCACATCGAGGTGCTGGGCGTCTATAAGGCAGACAAGTTGCGGGGCTAGGCGTGCCTGCCTAATCCAGCGTATCGGCCAGCCAGCGATCGACTAGGAACCGCGCGATCGAGCCTTTGCGAGAAGGCTTGATGCGGTCATTTCGGCCCACCGTCACGTTGATCATGGTTTCCCTGCTGACCCAGAGTGCGTCTTCCAGTTCGTTTTCGTCCAGTGAAATGGCCGTGGAGGTCGCTTTGCCGCGGCATCCGATCATCAGGGATGATGGAAACGGCCACGGCTGGCTGGCCAGATATTCGACGTCTCCGACCGTGATGCCGGTTTCTTCAAAAACTTCGCGGCGAACAGCGGACTCCAGCGTCTCGCCGGGTTCCATGAAGCCGGCAAGAAGCGAATACATTCCCTCCGGCCAGTGCGGCGACCGCCCAAGCAGCAATTGCTCTTCATACGTGATCAGCATGATCACGACCGGGTCCGTCCGCGGAAAGTGATGTGTGTCACAGTCCGGGCAAGTGCGAACCCAGCCGGCCTTGCCGATCTCGGACCGCGCTCCGCATTTGGCGCAGAACCGGTGGTTCCTGTGCCAGTTGTGGAGCCCCAGCGCCGAGGCAGCGAGTTCCGCGTCCAGCGCGCTGAACCGTGCCATAACCGAGCGCAATTCTGCAAAGACAAGTTCGTCGGGCAGGGACGGGTGGTGGTTCACGCTGGGATCGAAGAACTGGCCGAGGGCTTGCGGATCGATGTCTACCGGTTCCCAGGATGAGATGTCGTAGCTGAAAATATGAATTCCGTCGGTTACGCCCAGAAACACCGGCGCTTCCTTGGCGTGGGTCAGGATCGCATGGTCGGTGGGCAGGGCATGCAAGTTGTCGGTCGTGGTATCGACCAGAGGCTTGCCGCGCCAGAATACGATGGCGCGGGCCCGATCCGACTGGCGGAGTTTCTCCAGCGTGGCATTGTCACCGCGCAACGTATCGGCGCGATCCAGACCGCCGCCACCGAACGTGACCATTTCAGCATCTTTCACTCTGGAACTCCCCGCCATGTATCCGCCCCGCATACTTGCCATGGAACCGGGGCCGGCGCAATCGGCAGGGGTTGCTGTCACAGGACAGAGGCACTATATCGCGAGTCGAGAGGTTGGCGCGGGCAGACGCCTCGCCAACTCGGTCAGATCCGGAAGGAAGCAGCCGTAACGAGTTTTGTTTGGGTCGTCGTCCAGCCTCTCACCACTTCATTCTCATATCGCCTTGGCACTTCGGGACGCAGAAAAGTTCCAATCTGCCGATATTAAGCGCCATGCTTCCCTTGCCGCAACGATACCATGCGCGCTAGGGTGCGGTGCAACGAATCCGAACGAAAATGACGGGTAATGTCCGAGGATAAACCATCGAGTGAATATCAGGTGCTTGCCCGCAAGTACCGGCCGGCGACCTTCGAGGATCTGATCGGGCAGGATGCTATGGTGCGGACGCTGAAAAACGCGTTTGAATCGGACCGAATTGCGCATGCTTTCGTCATGACCGGTGTGCGAGGGGTCGGCAAAACGACCACGGCGCGGATCATCGCCAAGGGCATGAACTGCATCGGGCCGGACGGAAAAGGCGGACCGACGATCAAGCCCTGCGGCGTCTGCGAGAACTGCAAGTCCATCGGTGAAGGCCGCCATGTCGATGTCATGGAAATGGACGCGGCCTCCCGTACTGGTGTGGGCGATATCCGCGAGATCATCGACGCCGTACGATATCGCGCAGCCTCTGCCCGCTACAAGATATATATCATCGACGAGGTTCACATGCTGTCGACCAACGCGTTTAACGCGTTGCTCAAGACGCTGGAAGAACCGCCCGAACACGTGAAATTTATCTTTGCCACAACGGAAATCCGCAAGATACCGGTTACCGTCCTGTCGCGCTGCCAGCGGTTTGACCTGCGGCGGATAGAACCCGAGGTGATGATGGCCCATCTGCGCAAGATCGCGGATCTGGAAAAGGCAGAGATTGCCGAGGACGCTCTAGCGCTGATCACGCGTGCCGCCGAAGGATCGGTGCGCGACGCGCTATCGCTGCTGGACCAGGCTATAGCGCATGGCGCGGGCGAAACCACCGCCGAACAGGTGCGCGCCATGCTGGGACTTGCGGACCGGTCCCGCGTGCTTGACCTGTTCGACCTTGTGATGCGCGGCGACGCAGCGGGTGCGCTGCAGGAACTGTCTTCACAATATGCCGAAGGCGCCGACCCGATGGCGGTTCTGCGCGATCTGGCGGAAATCACGCATTGGGTTTCGGTCGTCAAACTATCACCGGAAGCCGCGGATGATCCGACTGTCGCTCCGGACGAACGCGACCGAGGCAAGGCGGCGGCAGAGGACCTTCCGATGCGTTCGCTGGCGCGGATGTGGCAAATGCTTCTGAAGGCTCTGGAAGAAGTCGCGCATGCGCCCAACTCCATGATGGCCGCTGAGATGGCGATTATCCGTATGACCCATGTAGCGGATTTGCCAAGTCCCGAGGACCTGATCCGCAAGCTGCAGAACGAGCCTTTGCCTGCCCCGCCGACAGGCGGCGGACAACGGTCGGCTCCGTCTGCGAACGGATCATCCGGCGGCGCGGCGGGTTCGCATGTGGCACATGCCTCGGTTCCAACGGGCGCCGGCCGGCCGACGACGGGCGGTGGCGCGACCATGGCGGCGCAGGCCATTCCGGCGGCGGACCATGCGCTGGCCCGTTTTGCCGATTTTCCGGATGTCGTGGAACTGATACGCGCACGCCGCGACCTGAAACTGCTGGTGGAGGTCGAACATTCGCTGCGTCTGGTCAGCTATACGCCTGGCAGGATAGAATTCCAGCCGACGGATGATGCGCCTGCGGACCTGCCGTCGCGTTTGGCAGCGCGTTTGCAAACCTGGACCGGTGTGCGCTGGGGTGTCACTGTCGTATCCGACGGCGGCGAAGCGACCATTGCCGAGCAACGGGCCGAAGAACGTGACGACCTGCATGCACGGGTCGCGGACCATCCGCTGGTATCGGCGGCCTTACTCGCCTTTCCCGGCGCGGAAATCCGCGAGGTCCGGCGGGTTGAAGATATGCTGTCGGATGACGAAATGTTAACCGAACTTCCAGAAATGGACGACGATTGGGATCCTTTCGAGGACGACTAAAGATGATTAAGGGAGCAGTGAAATGCTGAAAGGTCTAGGCGGTCTGGGTGATATGGCCAATATCATGAAGCAGGCCAAGGAAATGCAGTCCAAAATGCAAGAGGCGCAGGAGCGTCTGGAATCCATCGAGGTAACAGGCGAGTCGGGTGCGGGCATGGTCAAGGCGCGTGTGACAGCCAAGGGCAACGTGGTCGGACTGGATATCGACCCGACGATCCTGAATGCCGATGACAAGGAGGTCGTCGAGGATCTGATTGTCGCCGCCATCAAGGACGGACAGGCGCGGGCCGCCGCAAAATCCGCCGAAGAAATGGGTAAGATCACAGAGGGCATGAACCTGCCCGCAGGGATGAAGCTGCCGTTTTAGGCTGCTTCGATCCGGTTTTGGCCCAGTGAACAGCAATAACAACGAAATCGACAACCTGATCGCGCTGATGGCGAAGCTGCCGGGGCTCGGGCCCCGCTCTGCGCGCCGTGCCGTGTTGCACCTGATCCGGAAACGCTCTCAATTGCTGACGCCTCTGGCAGATGCGATGTTCGCCGTGGCGCAGACTGCGCGCGAATGTGTGCGGTGCGGAAATATCGGTACGCAGGACCTGTGCGACATCTGCATGGATGCGCGACGCGCCAACGGCACGATTTGCGTCGTCGAAAATGTTGCCGACCTTTGGGCGATGGAACGCGCCCATGTTTTCAAGGGTAGCTATCATGTGCTGGGCGGCGTGCTGTCGGCTCTGGACGGCGTCGGCCCCGAGGAATTGCGCATCCCGCAACTGGTTTCGAGGGTCACTGAGGAAGAGATTTCAGAGGTCATCCTTGCCCTGAACGCGACGGTCGACGGTCAGACGACGGCGCATTACATCGCCGACCAACTGGAAGACCTGCCAGTAGAGTTGACCTCTCTTGCGCAGGGTGTGCCGATCGGGGGAGAGTTGGACTACCTTGATGACGGCACGATCTCGGCGGCGCTGAACGCCCGCAAAAAAGTTTAGGTCTTTGGCGCTTTCCTGCGTAGTGCGGCTTGGCGCTGGGCAATATAGAGTGTCGATCCGACAATAATAGCCGCGCCGATATAGGTTGCTGTGTCGGGAACCTCTCCGAAAACGAAATAGGCTGCCACGCCGATCAGTACCAGACGCATATAGGTCAGCGGTGCCAGAACCGCCGCCTCCGCCAGATTGTAGGCGATGATGTCGGCATAGCCGCGCACTACGGTGGACACAACCACCGCCGATAGCGCGATCCAGGTCCAGCCCAGTTCCGGCACTTGAAACTCGGGTATCGCCAGTGGCAGCGACACCAGAGCCGTAAAGAAAATCGACGAGAAAAACGTGCTGACCGCGCCGTCTGCGCGTGCCAGATTGCGCGACAGCGACAAGGCGAGCGCGAAGCACATGGAACTTCCGATTGCGGTCACCATCCCCGGTTCGATCCGCCCGACATCGGGGCGCAGAACGATCACAGCGCCGAGAAACCCGAAAAAGATAGCCGTTATACGCCGCGGTCCGACCCTTTCTCCGTGCAGAAACATGTTGATCAGCGTGGCGAAGATCGGCGCGGTAAAGAACAGCACGGTGCCCGTCGCCAGCGGGATTGTGGCGATCGTGTAATATCCCATCATTGTGGCAAACCCGATCAGGCTGCCGCGCAGCACATGAAGCCAGGGGCGAGAGAACCGCATCGCCTGACGGGTTTTCCGCGACACCGCAAGCGCCGCCAGCATGAATGCCAGAATGATGGACGCGCGGGAAAACACGATCATGTTGCTGGAAATCTCGTGTGTGGCACCGCGCACCGCAATCGACATAAGGCTGGCCCCGAGCACGGAAATACCCATCCAGCCCATGCCGCGCAGGTTATCCGCGTCCAGTTTCGACTGGGCCGCATTTTCGAGCATGGGTTCGGGCAGTTTTATCGCAGCCTCCTGTTCTTGGCGCGCTGGCGCACTCTATGGCGCAAAATCGGGATACGCAATCGCCGAAGCGCGACGCATTGCCCTTGGCGAAGCAGGGTAAAATCGGCTAGGGATCGCAAAAGTCAGGAGAATGGATTTGTCCGAGACAACCGAATTGATGTCCGACCGTAAGACCCGCGCCTCTAGCTGGTTCCACGAACTGCGCAATCAGATTTGCGATGCGTTCGAGGCGCTGGAGGACACCCAAACTTTCGGTCCCCATGCCGGAAAACCGGCAGGCCGCTTCGAATTGCGCAAAACAAAGCGCCAATCACCGGACGGCGGCGACGCCGGCGGCGGGTTGATGTCGGTCATGCGTGGCGGGCGCGTGTTCGAGAAGGTGGGCGTGAATATCTCAACCGTTCACGGCACATTGGGTGAGATGGCCCAAAAAAGCCTGACCGCGCGCAAGGAATTGCCCGGCCTGGCGGAAAACCCGGTTTTCTGGGCGTCCGGCATTTCGCTGGTCGCGCATATGAACAGCCCGAAATGCCCAGCGGTCCATATGAACACCCGAATGTTCTGGACGCCTGCGGGAACGTGGTTCGGCGGCGGCGCCGACCTGAACCCGATGGTCGAGGTGCCGGAGGACACGGCGTTCTTTCACAGCGCGCTAAAAGCCGCCTGTGATAAACACGATCCGGATTATTATACGCGCTTCAAGGCCTGGGCCGACGAGTATTTCATGATCAAGCACTGGAACGAGCCGCGCGGCGTCGGCGGCATCTTCTTCGACGATCTGGACACCGGCGACTGGGAGGCGGACTTCGCGTTCACGCAGGACGTCGGTCGCGCCTTTCTCGACGCGTTCCTGCCGATTACCGAGAAAAGGCGGGTGGAACCGTGGACAGACGCGGACCGCGAGGTTCAACTGATCAAACGTGGGCGCTACGCCGAGTTCAATCTGGTCTATGACCGCGGCACCCAGTTCGGCCTGCAGAGCGGCCATGATCCGAGCGCCGTGCTCATGAGCCTGCCGCCAGTGGCGAAGTGGCCGTGAAGTCGGGTGGGGTCCAGCTTGTCTGTACCAAACGAACCTCTGCCGGTTTCACTGCTAAGAACCTCCGCTCTCTTCGCTATGCGAACCCCGGATAGATTACATCCAGGCGAGCGTTACAGACGCAAGCACGACATACCGGGTTCCTTTCGCAATTGTGACAAGAACGAGAAACGGGACGAGCGGTTCGCGAAGGACGCCGGCCACTATAGTCAACGGATCACCTACCACAGGCAACCAGCTCCCCAACAGCGACCAGCGGCCGTAGCGTCTATACCAACGTTCAGCGCGAGCCAGTTGGCGCTCTGACGCTGGGAACCAGCGGCGCTCGCGCCAGCGCAATAGAAACCGCCCAAGGCACCAGTTGATCAGCGACCCAAGAACATTCCCGACGGTGGCAACAATTAACAATACGGCAGTAGAACTCTTGCCGGCTTTTAAAAGGCCAACCAGAACCGCTTCGGACTGCATTGGAAGAATTGTCGCCGCGATCAGTGCCGAGGTAAAAAGACCGATATATGCGATCAACTGGTGGCCATGTTTCTAGGGTATGGACATTGACTGCACGTGTTTCCAGCTTTTTCCAGAATAAAAATAAGAGACAATTTTCGCGAGATCCGCCGGCGGCCTGGACCTTTCATTGCAATAAGAAGGTTTCTTATTGGAGTTCGCAAGGGTCAGTTTTCCTTTGTGATCAGCTCTGATAGTCGGTTTCGGATATGGCTGAAACTGGAATACAGGCAGTCCACGAGATGATGATGCGCGCCGTGAACTTGCCGACTTCCGGACAGCGGCCTTGGGGCAGTCTGGATCGAGCTGCGGGCCGAGGGCCGCTTCGCCCGCAACGATGGCTCGGCCTGGTGTCAAAATTTTTCATCCGCCAGCGATCAATCATCTGCACGACCAAACCGCTACCCCCGCACCGCCTTGATCATGATCTCCACATTCTTCGGGTCTGCGTCTGGCGTGATCCCGTGGCCGAGGTTGAAGATATGCGGGCCGCCGGAAAACACCTCAACGATGCGCTTGGTTTCCGAAATCAACTTGTCGCCGCCCGTGACGAGCAGCGACTGGTCCAGATTGCCCTGAACGCAGGCTTTGCCCTGCAGGTTTTCAGCGGCCCAGTTCGCGTCCACACTGCTGTCGATCGCGATGCCTTGGACGCCGGTATTCTCGGTATACCCTATATAGCCACCTTCGGTCGCGCCGCGTGGAAAGCCGATCACCGGAATATCGGGATAACGCTCGCGAATTTTCGCGATGATCCGCGCGGTCGGACGGGTGCAGTATTTCGCGAACAGGTATCCTTCCAGTGCGCCGGCCCAGCTGTCGAACAGCTTGACGACCTCAGCTCCGGCCTTGATCTGCGCGATCAGATAGGCGCTTGTTGCCTCGACCAGCAATTCGATCAGAGAGTCGAAAACCTCGGGCTCGTCCTTGATAAGTTTCAGGGCAGGAGCCTGGTCCGGCGTACCGCGTCCCGCGATCATATAGGTGGCGACCGTCCAGGGCGCGCCGGCGAAACCGATCAGCGCGGTTTCCTTCGGCAGGGCTTCGGTCAGGTTGGCGACTGTCTCATAGATTGGAGAAAGCGTTTCGTGTATGTCGCTTGCTGGTTTCAGTTTCGCGAAATCGGCCGCATTCTGCACCGTGGACAAGCGCGGGCCCTCGCCTTGCACAAACCACAGGTCGGCCCCTAACGCCTGCGGCACCAGCAGGATATCGGCGAACAGGATTGCCGCATCGAAGCCGTAGCGACGGATCGGTTGCAGTGTCACTTCGGTGGCAAGTTCTGGATTGTAGCACAGGCTCAGGAAGTCACCGGCCTTGGCGCGGGTTTCGCGATATTCGGGAAGGTAGCGTCCCGCCTGCCGCATCATCCAGATCGGTGGCGTTGGCAGGGTTTCGCCCGCAAGGGCGCGCAGCAGCAATTTGTCTTTGGTTTTCATAATCGGCCTATCTGGTTTCACCCCTTCTAACCTGACTGTAAAGGATGCGAAAGATTGATTGTCGCGGCTGCGGCCCCAATGCGGTTTGCGATTGCACAGAAGGCGCTGCAAAGTTAGGTTCCGGCCATGACATTCAGCCCCGACACCCCTCTGAAAATCGGCACCCGCGGATCGCCTCTGGCCTTGGCGCAGGCGCGTGAAACGCGCTCACGGCTTATGGCGGCGCTCGACCTGCCGGAAAGCGCATTCGAAATCATGGTCATCAAGACCACCGGCGATCTGGTCCAGAACCGCCCGCTGAGCGAGATCGGCGGCAAGGGCCTGTTCACAAAGGAAATCGAAGAGGCGCTGCTGGGCGGCGCGATTGATATCGCTGTGCATTCCATGAAGGATATGCCCGTCGTGTTTCCCGCCGGCCTGACACTCGACTGCTATTTGCCACGCGAGGATGTGCGGGATGCGTTTATTTCGCGACGTTATCGTAACCTCTCCGAACTACCGTCCGGTTCGGTTGTCGGGACCAGCAGTCTAAGGCGCAAGGCGCAGTTGATCCATCGCCGTCCCGACCTGAAAGTTGTGGAGTTTCGCGGCAACGTCCAGACGCGCTTGCGCAAACTGGATGACGGAGTCGCCGACGCGACGTTTCTGGCCATGGCGGGTCTGAACCGGCTTGGAATGACCGAGATAGCGAATCCCGTCCACGAGGATGACATGCTGCCCGCGATAGCGCAGGGCTGCATCGGCATTGAACGGCGCATAGACGATTCGGTCGTGGCCGGTGCTCTGGCCCTGATCAATGATGCGTCTTCGACGACGCGTCTGGCAGCCGAACGTGCCTTGCTGAAAGGGCTGGATGGATCCTGCCAGACCCCGATTGCCGGACTTGCGGAGTTGACAGATGGCGGAGGGCTGACCCTGCGCGGCGAGGTTCTGCGCCCCGACGGATCGGAATGCCTGTCTGAACAAGCCAGCGGACCCGCAGATCAGGCGGGCGAACTCGGTGCTGAAATGGCACGAAAGCTGCGCGGCCGAATGGGTCCGGATTTCTTCTGATCCGGTCCTTCTGCCGGTTTACAATCGCTTCTGAAACGGCGAATGTTGCGCCGGTTCCATTGCGGGCGTGATGGAATGGTAGACATACCAGACTTAAAATCTGGAGGCCGTAAGGCCGTGCGGGTTCGAGTCCCGCCGCCCGCACCAAAATAACCTATCTTCCCAGAACCTTCTGCGCCAGCGACCCCGCCAGAAACAGCCCAACAGCGCCGGCGACGATGCTCGCTCCGGCTGGCGTATCAGCGTAAAGCGACAGGCCCAGCCCGGCGAAACTGGCAATCCAGCCTGTCAGGACGGCCAGCAGGACCATGGTCTCTGGAACTCGTGCAAAACCGCGGGCCGTTGCAGCCGGAATGATCAGGAGGGCGGTTATCAGCAGGGCTCCCACGACCTTTATTGCGACAGCTACCAGCAGGGCAATGGCGAGCATTAGAAACACCCGCTCGCGCCTGTGATCGACATTGTGTGACGCTGCCAGATCGGGATTGAGCGTCGCCAGTATCAGCCTCTTCCAGCGCCAGCCGACTCCAGCGCATATCGCCAAGGCTCCCAGCCAGATCAGCGCCAGATCCGCCTTGCCGACTGCCAGCACATCGCCGAACAGATATCCCATCAGGTCAACGCGCACGCCGGGCAGGAAGGACAAGGCGACGAGGCCCAGAGCCAGTGAACCATGCGCCGCAACTCCCAACAGCGTGTCCGCCGCCAGAGACCGGCCGCTCATCTGGCTGACCATCAGCGCCACTGCGACGGCGGTCAGCAGAACTCCTGCAGAAACCGAGAAAGAGAACATCAATGAGAGCGCTACGCCCAATATCGCGGCGTGTGAAATGGCATCGCCGAAATAGGCCATCCGGCGCCAGACAACGAAGCAGCCCAGCGGACCGGCGGCAAGGGCAACCCCGGTGGCTGCCACAACTGCGCGAACCATGAAATCATCCAGCATGATCATGTTCCTTATGGCCTTGGTGGTGATGATCGTGATCATGATGGTGGTCGTGTTCGTGGCGATAGAGAGCCAGGGCGCCGCCGGTACCTTCACCGAACAGCGCACGATATTCGGGAGCAGCAGACACCACCGTCGGCGTGCCTTCGCAGCAGATGTGGCCGTTCAGGCATATCACCCGGTCAGAGGCGCTCATCACCACGTGCAGGTCATGGCTGATCATAAGCACGGCGCATTTCAGCGATTTGCGAACCTCCTCGATCAGACGGTAGAATGCCGCCGTGGCCGGTTGATCCAGCCCCTGCGTCGCTTCGTCCAGAACCAGAATGTCGGGATCGCAGAGGAGGGCCTGCCCCAGCAACACGCGCTGCATTTCACCGCCGGACAGATTGCCGATCTGGCGGCTCTGCAAATCCTCGATGCCGAGTTGCGCCATCACCGGCTTGATCTTGTCCGGGTCTGTTTGTCCCGAGAGCTTCAGAAACCGCAGGACGGTCATCGGGATCAGGCTGGTATCGCCAAGCTTTTGCGGCACATAGCCGACCCGCAGGTTGGCCGCCCGGTTCACCGTTCCGCTTGACGGGGCCAGCGCGCCGATAAGCACGCGTGCAAAGCTCGTCTTGCCAGAGCCGTTCGGCCCGACGATCGTGACGATCTCACCTTTATCAATGCTGAAATTGACGCCGGTAAGTACCGTGTTGCGACCGTGCCTCACGTCGACACCGGTTGTGGCTATCAAACTCATTGCGGGGTTGCTTTCTGGCATGACGGGCAGAGGCCCTCGACTTCCCGCACAGTGGTTTCAACTCGAAATCCAGCAGCCAAGGCGGCGCGTTCAACCGCGCTGTCAGTCAGGTCGGCTGTGCCTTCCGCAACCGTGTCGCAGCCCCGGCAGATCATGAAAACCGGATCATGGCCGCTGCTTGGGTGAGCACAGGCGACAAAGGCGTTCAGCTTCTGGATCTTATGCACCAGACCGGCCCCGACCCAGAAATCCAGCGCGCGATAGGCTACAGGCGGCTGAGAGCCGAAACCCTCTGCCCGCAATCTTTCAAGCACATCATAGGCCCCCATGGCGCGGTGATGCTCCAGCAGAACTTCCAGCACACGCCGCCGCACCGGAGTCAGCCGCAGCTTTTTTTCCTCGCACAGGGCTTCGGCCGCCTGCAATGTGGATGTCACACAGTGCGCGTGTATGTGGGCGCGAAAACTGCTGGTGTCGGTTTGAATTTTCATGTCTCGCTCTTGCTGTTCGGAGGTGTAATAGTATAACATATCATTTCTGTAAATCGGTAATCGGGAAATTCGAACGTGATGAAATCGCTGAAACCGGCCTCATTCTGGCTTCTGGTAACAATATTCGCGTCTTTAACGGTCGCGGTAGCGCCCTCGCAGGCTGGTTCCGCTCCGCGTGTGGTTGCGGATATTGCGCCTGTGCATTCGCTTGCGTCGCGGGTCATGGACGGGGTCGGTTCGCCGGATCTGCTGTTGCAGGCGGGGGCTTCACCGCACGATTATTCCATGAAGCCATCCGAGGCGCGGAAGCTCGACAAGGCCGATATCGTGGTCTGGACCGGACCGGCCCTGACACCGTGGCTGCAGGATGCCATTAAGACCTTGGCGCCAGATGCGGTGCTGGTCTCGTTTTCCGCTCTCGAGGGTGTGACTCTGTTGCCGTTTCGAGCCGATGCGCGCTTCGAACCCCACGATGATGACACCGAGGGTCATGAGGCGGGGCAGGGGATCGATCCTCACATCTGGCTAGACCCGCAAAACGCGGCGGTTCTGGTTGCTGAACTGGCCAGTGTCCTGTCCGAACGTGATCCCGACAATGCTGAACACTACCGGTCCAATGCGCAGGCCACACTCGACGATCTTTCGGAACTTCAGTCCGAAATTGCCGAAACCGTCGCACCGCTAAGGTCGCGGCCCTATCTCGTTTTCCACGATGCCTACCACTATTTCGAGGCCCGTTTCGACATTCCTGCCAGCGGAGCGGTTTCCGTCAGCGACGGCGTGAAGCCAAGCGCGCAACGTGTTCGTGAATTGCAGCAGTTGATCGAGGATCAGGGGGTCGTCTGCGTCTTTGCGGAACCGCAGTTCGAACCGAGACTGTTGCAGCGCCTGACCGAAGGAACGGCGATCAGATCGGGTGTGCTCGACCCGATCGGTGCCGCAATCGAACCGGGTAAGGACCATTATCTGCAGTTGCTCCGGGCAATGGCAAGCAGCCTGTCGGACTGCCTGAATCCGTAACTATTTTACCGTAGGCTGCGGCGGCACAGCTTTCAGGTAGGCTGCAATCGCTGCCCGGTCACTGTCCGGCAGTTTTGCGATGTTTTCGATCACATCAGCCATCGCGCCCGATGCCTGATCAAAATCGGGCGTAAACCCGGATTTCAGGTATGAGGCGATGTCCTCTACGGTC
Organism: Paracoccaceae bacterium; assembly: GCA_024640245.1. Taxonomy (GTDB): domain Bacteria; phylum Pseudomonadota; class Alphaproteobacteria; order Rhodobacterales; family Rhodobacteraceae; genus Amylibacter. The sequence continues at coordinate 22,782 of JAHEFH010000010.1, forward strand.
CATCCGGCAAGGCCGCTTGGATCAGCGGTGAGATTTGGAATGGACCCCGGTCCATCGAGATTCGGCCCGCCTGCCAGCCATTTGCCATACTCCGGGCCGCCGACAGCGTTACGCGAGGTGTGGCATTCGCCGCAGTGGCCCGGACCCTCGACCAGATACTGGCCGCGTAAGAGTTCTTCGCTCGGGGCGTCGAGGCTGGCCACCGGACCGGACCTCACGAACATCATTTTCCATAGCCCAAGCGTTCGACGCACATCAAAGGGGAAAGAAACCTTGTGCCGGCCGCTCGGACGTCCCGAGGCCGGGAGCGTGTTGAGATATGCATGCAGGTCCGCAATATCCTGCAGGTTCATGCGCTGATAGGAACTGTAGGGAAAAGCCGGATAGTAATGCTGACCCGACGGCGACACTCCTTTCAGCATGGCATTCGCCAGATCCAGGGCCGACCATTTGCCGATACCCTGAACGGGATCGGGCGAGATATTTGGCGCGATAAAAGTCCCGAAATCCGTCGGGAACCGCCTACCGCCTTCCAGCAGGTACTTGGCCTCGCCTTTGGCATCGGGCGCAGCGTGGCAGGAACTGCAACCGCCGGCATAAAAAACCTGCTCTCCCGCTGTTGTGTCGCCGGTCACGCCGTCGAAGGCGGCCGGATCGACATAGGACGGCGCGGAGAGAAACCATGCCAGTATCAGTCCCAGAAGCGATAGGCCGATAATGCGTTTAAGGAATCTTACCATTACGTTCTACCTGTACCTCTGCTCGGGAGCCGCACCCTGTTTAGGGCGCGCGATAGCCGCGATCATCTGGTCAAGGGAAATCGATCCGACCTGCTTTCCGCGTCTGACGACAATCGCCGATTGCGCCTTGGACTTCGCCAGTACCTGCAACGCCTCTTCCATGGCGGTGGTTGACTCGATTTCGGGACCTGTGGCCGAAGAAGGGTCTTTGTCCATGACCGATCCCACCTGCAGAACGCGCGCACGGTTTATATCCTGTATGAAGTCAGTGACATAAGCATCCGCCGGTTTCAGGATGATATCCTGTCCGCTACCGCTCTGAATCATGCGCCCGTCTCGCAAGATCGCAATATTTTCGCCGATGCGAAGCGCCTCGTCGAGGTCATGTGTGATAAAGACGATGGTTTTGTGCAACTCGTCCTGAAGGTCGAGTAGAACATCTTGCATATCAGTGCGGATCAAGGGGTCGAGCGCCGAGAACGCTTCGTCCATCAGCAGAATTTCGGCGTCTGTCGCCAAAGCGCGCGCCAGCCCGACGCGCTGTTGCATGCCGCCCGACAGTTGCGCCGGGTAATGCAGTTCAAAACCTTTTAAGCCGACCCGCTCCAGCCAGCGTTGCGCACGGTCTAACGCCTGCTTTTCGTCCACACCCTGTATCTGCACGCCGTAAAGTACGTTCTGGATGACGGTTCGGTGCGGCAGCAGCGCGAATTTCTGGAACACCATGGAGGCCTTGAAACGGCGGAAATCGCGTAGCTTTTCAGGTTTCATGGCCAGCACATTCTCGCCGTCGATGAATATCTCGCCAGCGGTCGGTTCGATCAGGCGGTTGATATGCCGGATCAGCGTGGATTTGCCGGAACCGGACAGTCCCATGATTACCTGAACGCCGCTAGCCGGAATGTCGAGGTTGATGTCTTCCAGCCCCAGAACATGGTTGTGCTGATCCAGAAGGTCCGGCTTGGATAGGCCGCCTCGAACCCGATCGACCATGGACGCGGGGTTTCTGCCGAAAATCTTGTAAAGGTTCCGGATGGATATTTTTGTCTCAGACACCGTGGCCTCCTTCGCGGTGCTTTTGCAGCCGCTTGCCGAATGACTGGGAAACCCGGTCGAAAATGATTGCGATGGCGACGATGGCCAGTCCGTTCATCAGGCCGAGAGCAAGGTACTGGTTGGTGACGGCGCGCAGAACAGGCACACCTAGACCGGGAACGCCGATCATCGAGGCCACGACCACCATCGAGAGCGACATCATGATCGTCTGGTTCACGCCGGCGAAAATATTGGGCAGCGCCAGCGGTATCTGCACGCCCCAGAGCCGTTCGCGACGGCTCGCACCGAATGCGTCGGCGGCCTCCAGCACTTCCTCGTCCACAAGCCGGATACCCAGATTGGTCAGCCGGACGATCGGCGGAATGGCGTAGATCATGACGGCGATCAGGCCCGGAACCTTGCCGATACCCAACAGCATGACCACGGGGATAAGGTAGACGAAACTCGGGATGGTCTGCATGATATCCAGTATCGGCAGGATCGCCGCCTGAACCCGGTTGCTGCGCGCCATCCAGATTCCGACCGGAATACCGATGGCGATACACAAGAACGTTGCGACGGACACAATCGCCAGAGTGGCCATCGTGTCTTCCCACATGTCCAGCCAGCCGATGACAAGAAAACAGGCGACCGTTCCTGCGACCATCTTCCAACTGCGCGAGCCGATCCAAGCAAACAGGCCCAGTAGCACCAGCATCAGCGGCCATGGCGTCGCCAACAACAACTGTTGCAGCCCGGCCAGAAATTTCAGCAGCGGGTAGAAGAAATTCTCGAGCGCTTCGCCGTATTCACGGGAGAAGTCGCGAAACGATCCGTCGATCAGCTTTTTCAGGTCGCGCAGATCGTCCCGGGCCATTACAGGCGGTTGCGTCCAGGTCAGCTTGGTCCAGTCTATCATTGTCGTGTCCAAGTTCCTTTGGTTTGATACGAAAAAAGCCCACCAGTTTCCGGAACTGGTGGGCTGCGTCTCACACGCTCATATTACAGAGCGGCCTCGATCTTGGCGGCAGCCTCGTCCGAGACCCACGACTTCCAGACATCCTTGTTCTTGATCAGGAACTCGATCGCCGCATCTTCACCCGAGGCCTGTTCCTCTTCCATATAGAGCAGCATGCCGTTCATAACTTCGCCGGGGAATACGCGCTTGCTCAGATAGTCCACGGCATCGCCGCCGTTTTTCATGAATTCATCCGTCACGACCGTGTTTACCGCGGATTCCGTATAGGCCGTCTTCTGAGGGTCGTCACATTCTTGTGGCGTCAGGGCGATGCACTCGTCCCAGTTCTTCCGGCCGCCCCAGGGTGTTTCCCATTTCAGCAATTGCATATTGTACTTGCCGACGATCGAGGTTGGCGACCAATAGTAGCCAAGCCAGTTTTCGCCGCGTTCCGCAGCCTTGGCCAGCGATCCGTCGAGGCCAGCGGCCGAGCCGGGATCGATCAGTTTCCAACCCTTTCCTTCCATGTCGAAGGCCCGGAAAAGGTTGGTGTTGGTGCGCTGGCAACCCCAGCCGGCGGGGCAGCCGACAAAAGCGCCCTTGGACGGATCCTCGGCGTCGGGGAACAGTTCCGGATGTTCAATGACCTTTTCGACCGTATCCAGTTCCGGATGCGCCTTGACGAAAGCATCGGTTACCCACCAACCTTCTCCAAGGCCGGTGATTGGACCGGTGTTCACCGCGTGGATGCGGCCTTCGGCGATGGCGGCGTTCAGCAGTTCGAGAAGGGCATTGATCCACTGTTCGCCAGCGATCTGAGGTTCGCCTTTTTCATTCATGGCGGTGAATATCTGGCTCGTTCCGCCCACCACGAGTTCAATATCGCAACCATAGCCTTCTTCGAGGATCACCTTGTCAACATTTGCCATCAGCTCGCCCGAGGGCCAGTTGAATTCGGCCATCTTGAAGCTGCCGCAGTCCGCCGAGGCGGCCGAGGCCATGACGACCAGACCCGCAGAGGCGGCCATAAGGCCCGAAATTCGATTGCGCATACTAAACTCCCTGTTTTCCTGCCAAATTTAAATTCTGTTGGCCGCTCCTTTGGCAAACTCGCGGCCATTTCGGCCAACTTAGCGACATTCGCCTGCGCAAATCAACCTCAAGCCTGAGGAAATCTGGAAACAGGAACCCGTATCACACCGAAGTGAAGCTGCACATGAAGTGAAAGTGCTATTGATGTGGCGCGGCGCGTTTCCGTTAAAATTGATTGAAGGAATGTATTGATGAAAAAACTAGTCCTTGTCGGCCTTGTCTGCGGCGCGATCGGCTTCGTTCTCGGCAACGCTTTCTGGTATCTGGCTTCTCCGCTTTGGATCGATAGGGAGGTGTCGGAAAGCCTAAATCGGACAGATGCGACCAGAGTGCTCACCACTGGGCAGTTTAGCGGCGCCGATGCGGTACATCAGGGTAGGGGCAAGGCCGAACTTATTGATACCGGCTCCGAAGTCCTCGTCCGGTTTTCGGATTTCGAGGTAACGAACGGTCCCGACCTATATGTCTGGCTGGTGCGGGACGGCGGCATTGCCGCGAGCGGCGACGTAAAAGCCAGTACTTGGCTGGACCTCGGCGTTCTGAAGGGAAATATCGGGACTCAGAACTACATCCTGCCGAAAGGAACCGATCCGTCGGAATACAAGACGGTGGCCGTGTGGTGCAAGCGGTTCGGAGTTTTGTTCGCGGCGGCGGAATTCCAATAACCTGCGCGTTCGGAACGGGAGCTTTCGTGCGGGCTCCGGCAGCACCGGAGCCCGCTTGTGTTAAAAGTCGGTCGAAGCGCCTGGGCCGGGGGTCGCGGCCGGAGGACACTTGCCGAGGATGATCATCCCCAGAACCTCGTCCTTAGTCACGTCCTTGGTCCGGGCATAGCCGACCATCTGGCCGTTCTTCATGACCGCGACGCGGTCCGCCAGATCAAACACATCGTGGATGTCGTGGCTGATCAGGAAAATCCCGATCCCGTCCTCTTTCAACCGGTGGATCAGTTGCCCGACCTGTTCGGTTTCCTGAGGTCCCAGCGCGGCTGTCGGCTCGTCCATGATCAGGATGCGGGCATTGAACAGGATCGCGCGGGCAATCGCCACAGACTGGCGCTGGCCGCCGGACAGCTTGCTGACCGGTTCCTTGAAGCGCTGAAAGTTCGGATTGAGACGGCCCATGACCTTGCGGGCCTGCGCCTCCATCGCGACATCGTCCAGCGTTCCCCAGTTTGTCAGGACTTCACGTCCCAAAAACAGGTTGGCGGCTGCGTCCACATTGTCGGCAACAGCCAGTGTCTGGTAGATTGTCTCGATACCGTACTTCTTGGCATCGCGCGGGTTGTTGATATCCGCTTCCTTTCCATCGACGAGGATCGTACCTGAATCACGCTTGTAGGCGCCCGACAGGATTTTGATCAGTGTCGACTTTCCAGCGCCGTTGTGGCCGAGAATGGCGACCACTTCGCCGGGATACAGATCGACCGATGCATGATCGACGGCCTTGATCCCGCCAAATGCGATGGAAAGGTCTTTGATTTCGACTAGTGGTGTTACTTTGTTATCTTTTGACATCGAAGCCTCCCTTATTTCGCGCGACGGCGGTAAATTGTGTCGATCCAGACCGCGACGACCAGAACGCTACCGACGACCATTTGCTGGATCGCGGCATCAAACCCGATCAGGACCATGCCGGTTTGCAGCGACTGCATGACCAGCGCACCCAGGATGGCACCGTAGATCGTACCGATACCACCGGCAAAAGACGTGCCGCCGATAACTGCCGCCGCGATGACGTAGAGTTCGTCCAGAGTGCCAAGGTTGTTGGTTGCCGAATTCAGGCGCGCGCTGGAAATAACGGCTGACAGTCCTGCGAGAGTGCCCATTATGGCGAAGATCTTGACCGTCACCCAGCGGGTGTTGATACCGGCAAGTTCAGCCGCTTCGGGGTTACCGCCGATGGCGAAGACATAGCGTCCGAAGCGGGTCCGCGTGGTCAGGAATGTCATCGCCACGCCAACGGCGATCAGGATCAGGACCGGTATGGCAAAGCCGTGCGACTTGAATATCTCCTCAGCCGGCGTCTGGAGATTGTTTGCAGCCACGTACTGGCGGACGATACCTATGGGCCATGGGTAAGAATTGACCAACAGCACGGTTCCCAGGATGATGGCGCTGCCGGTACCGCCGAGGAACATCTCTGCCCACATCGGGCGTAGCGGAAATTTGAACCGGCGACGTTGTGTCCGACCGTTGAACAGGAGCCAGACCAGTGCGGCACATGCTATGGCGCCTACGATCCAACTGCCTAAAGATCCGATCGATCCGTAGGGGCCACCGCCAAGCTTGGCGAAAGTGGCGTCGACCGGGGAAATCGTCTCTCCGCGAGCCAGCAGGAATGCTGCGCCGCGCCAGACAAGCAAGCCGCCCAGTGTGACGATAAAGGCCGGAATACCCAGATAGGCGACCAAAAAGCCGTGAAAGGCACCGATTAGGCAGCCGATCAACAATCCGCAAAGAACCGCAATGGGCCAGATCAGCGGATGGCCGAGGCCCAGAAATTCGGGCAGTATCCAGACTTGGATAATGGCCATCGACATTGCACAGAAACCGAGGATCGAGCCAACTGACAGGTCGATGTGCCGGGTTACGATAATCAGAACCATGCCAGTCGCCATCACGCCGATAGAAGCGGTCTGGACAGACAGGTTCCAGAGGTTCCGGGCGGTCAGAAAAGCACCATAGCCATTGGCAATTTTGCCGTATAGATGAAAGCCCACCCATATGACGACCAGGGCAGCGATCATGCCGAGCAGTCGCGCGTCAATCTCGGTCGCACGCAGGAAACGGGTGAACGCCCCCTCGTTTTCAACCTTTGCCGCGCCGGTGGTTTGCGTTGTGTCACTCATTGGTCTCTCCCGATCTACGAGTGGTTTTAGCAGGATAATTACATCCGGCCCATTTTCTTGAGAGCCGCGCGAGAGTTTCCTCTCTCGCGCGGCTCAATTTTCAAGGATTGGGTCAGCAGCCGTTTACGCCTGCCATTGCGCCTTCACAGACTTTGTCCTTGGCGATATGGCCCGCATCGATCACGACAGAAATATTGTCCTTGTTGATCGGTGTAGGAGCAAGGAAGATCGCGTCCATTTCAACGCCTTTAGCGCCACCGGACCATTTGACGGCGCCCGGAATGTCGGACCCCATTTTGCCGTCTGCCAGCATTGCCGCGATGGAACCGGCAGCTTTACCCAGTTCACGGGAGTCTTTCCAGACGGACGTGTTCTGCGTGCCGCGGGCAACACGGTTCAGGGCGGCATGGTCACCATCCTGGCCGGACACGGGGATGTTGAGGCCCTGTGCTTGCAGAGCAGCGATCGCGCCCCCTGCCATGCCGTCGTTTTCGGACAGAACCGCATCAACATTGTTGTTCGCTGCGGTCAGAATCTGTTCCATGTTCTTCTGCGCGTTGTCAGGCTTCCAGCCATCGGTGAAGGCTTCACCGACGATTTTGATTTTGCCGGCGGCAACGTCTTCTCCGATCACGTCCATCATGCCTTCGAGCAGGAACAGTGCGTTCGGATCGCCTTTGTCGCCCTTGATGATGGCATAGTTGCCTTCAGGTACGGCGGCTTTGATTGACCGTGCGATCACGCGACCGACTTCCTTGTTGTCGAAGGTCAGGTAGAAGGCGCGGTTGTCTTCGATCAGACGGTCGTAGCCAAGTACGGGAATGCCTTCTGCCGCGGCTTTGTCGACAGCTGCACCAACGGCGCCGGAGTCAACTGACAGGATGATCAGCGAATTGGCACCCTGAGCGATCAGGCTTTCAACGTCGGACAGCTGCTTGGCTGCGGAGTTTTGCGCATCGGCGGAAATATAGGTGTCGCCGTTGGCTTCGATCGCGGCCTTCATCGCGGCCTCGTCGGTCTTCCAGCGCTCTTCCTGAAAATTCGACCAGGACACGCCGATAATCTTGCCCTCGGCAAACGCGGCAGACGCGAGCGCGCTGACCGCAACGGTTGCAGCAACTGCTGCAGTAATAAATTTGTTCATCGGTTTTCCTCCACCGTTTTGAATTTCGGTCCGTCCGGCAATATTCGCCCCCGGTACCGCTATTTTGCTATCGAGCAAGAAATAAATATTTTTCTCGACAGTCGAGAAAATAAATGACAAAGTTTTATTTGAGAGTCAACGGCTTTCTAGGAGGTTTCGAGCCAAGTGGCTTTGAAAATGCGGAAAACTCTTTAAAACAGGTTCGATGAGTATGATGCAAACAGCAGGAACAGAGTATTTGCGGCGCCGCAACAGGGCGCGCATTCTGGCTGTGTTGCGAAATTCAGGCCCTGTTTCTCACACGGAGCTTCTTGAAAAAAGCGGGCTAAGCTCCGCATCGGTTTCTAAGATCACAGGCGAGTTGGAAACTGAAGGCGTGATCGACAAAATGGAGGATTCGACAAGTCAGGGTCGCGGCAGGCCTCGTGTCCTGTTTCGGCAGCGGGCGGCGGCGGCCTATGTCGTCGATGTCAGGATTGTTCTGGACAAGATCGTATTTTCTCTGGTCGATTATATTGGAACGCTCAAGGACCGTATCGAGACCAGGCGAATTTTCGAGACGCCCGACATTGAGCAGTTCACCAAGGATATGAAGGCCGGACTGGATCGGGTGTTGGAGCGGTCCAACCTGACCAGGTCGGACATCAAAACCGTTTCCATAACCAGCAAGGGGGTCGTGGACAAGCATGATCCCGTACTGCTCTGGTCTCCGGTTTTCGGCCATAACAGGATCAACTTTCAAGCGATGCTCGGGCCGGACTGGAAGGCATCAATCCAGGTTACGAACGAAACACAGTTCTCCGCGAAGGCGGCCTTCGAGTTCGTGCGCAGAACAGCGAGGGGCAAGGCGGACCAACGGCAGGCGACCCTGTCTTTGGGGCATGGTGTCGGTCTGGGGATCGCCGAACTGGACGACAGCGGCACAGTGCAGGCATTCGCCCCCGGTTTCGGTCACATGGTTCACGAGCCGGACGGGCCGGTGTGCCGGTGCGGATCTCGCGGTTGTATCGAGGCTTATGCCGGTTTTTACGGTATCCTGCGCACCGCATTCGAAGTGCCCGCGGATACAATTCCCTCGAAATTCGTGCCGTTCAAGGAAATTGAACACGTCGCGAATTTGGCGCGTCGCGGCGACAGGCGGGCGCAATATGCGTTCAACAAGGCCGGCGAGGCGCTGGGCGTAGGAATATCGCGGCTCATCACGATGTACGAAACGATGCCGATCCTGATCACGGGGCAGGGAATGAGCGTTTTCGACCTGTTGGAGCCGGAACTGCGATTCCACATCAGTGCCGGCCTGAACGCGCGCATCGCTGCGTTGCCGGAAATCAAGCTTATCGAGGACGAGGTCAACCTGATCCACGAGGGCAACAAGAACACGTCGCTGCACCATCTTGATGTGATGTTTGCCGACAGTACGGGTTGAAGGGTAGGAGCATGCGAATAGGATTCATAACGGCAGGTCTGGTGCTGGTCTGCTCCATTCCCGCCATAGCGCAGGATAGGCCGTGGCAAGAGACGACCTCGGCGCTGGGCAGGACAGCGGAACAGCCGAATGGCGTGCTCAGCAAAGAGGCGTTGCAGGCGCTGACCGAAATCGGCAACGAATTGTTCGACGCCAGATTCACCTCGCTGGACGGTGCCGGCAGACCGCGTGCCACCCAGGCGATTATTCCGACCAAATCCGGAAACAGAACCGTTGCCGGCTTCGCTCGCACTTCGGGACCAGATTCCAATGCCTGCTCTTCTTGCCACAATGACCCGGTCAGCGGCGGGGCAGGTGACTTTGTCACTAATGTTTTCGTAGGCGAAGGTTTTTCCGAGTTCGACTTCGATTCCGCCGACCCGCAATTTTCCAACGAGCGGGGGACCAACCACCTGTTTGGTGCTGGCCTGATCGAACTGCTGGCGCGCGAGATGACGCAGGAACTGCAGGGACTGCGCGCCGCCGCTGTTCGCTCCGCTAGGGAAGCAGGGCAGGACACGCGCGTGGCGCTCGACACCAAAGGCGTGAATTTCGGCTGGATAACCGCGACGCCGGATGGATTTGTCCTTTTGGAAGAACTGGATGGAATCGACACGGATCTGGTGATCCGGCCATTCAGCCAGAAAGGCGTGATGACGAGTTTGCGCCAGTTCACCGTCAATGCGATGAACCATCACCACGGGATGCAGGCGCAGGAACGGTTCGGAAGCCGCTGGACCGACGAGACGGATTTTGACGAAGACGGATATGCTGACGAAATGTCCGAAGGCGATATCGCGGCGCTGGTCGCTTGGCAGGCGACCTTGCCTGCGCCGGTCCGTGACACCCGCGACAACCCTGACTGGCAGAAAGCGGCGGAGGCAGGAGAGGAACTGTTCGGCGCTATGGGCTGCGGCGGTTGCCACATGCAGGCCCTGCCGTTGCGCTCACTGGCCTTCGCCGATCCCGGCCCGTTCGATTCCGCCGGTACCTTGAATGCCTTACAGGTGGCCGAGGCTGCGATCTATGATCTGGCTCTGCTCGATTGGTCCAGGAGCCTGTCGCGCAACGAAAAAGGCGAGTTCATGGTGCCGCTGTACGGTGATCTGAAACGGCACAATATGACAGACTCAGAAGTGGACGCCTTTGGCAACGAGTTGCTGTCGCAGCGTTTCGTCGACCGGACAATCTTTGCCACGACAGAGCTTTGGGGAATTGGATCGACCGCGCCCTATGGCCATCGTAACGACATGACGACGCTGGACGAGGTCATCCGCGCCCACGGCGGTTCCGGCCGCAATGCGCGGGACGCATATGTCGCGGCCACATCCGACGAGCAATCGCAGCTTATCGCGTTTCTTAAATCCCTGGTGATTGTACAATGACCCATCATTTCCCGACCACACTCCTGACGGCATGGACGCTGGTTCTGGCTGGCGTCCTGCCTGCTGTTGCTGTCGGTCCATTTGCCGCCGACGTTCCTGATATGCTGGAACAGGCAGAAGCCGCAGGTCTGGAGCAGGTCTATGACGGGCCGTGGGAATATTTTGTCGGTGGCGGAGCCGCCAGTTTCGATTGCAATGGCGACCGGATGCCGGACTTGCTGATCGCGGGCGGAGAGAACCCGGCGAAGCTCTTCGTCAACCGTAGCAAGGCGGGCGGAGCGCTGGCCTTTGCACAACTCGATCTGGCGAACCTGCCGGACAAGGACAAGACCAGAGTGCTGGGAGCCTATCCGGTAAACATCGACAACGATGCCTTTATGGATGTTGTCCTGCTACGGCTTGGCGCAAATATAATTCTGAAGGGCCAGGGCGAGTGCAAATTCGAGAAAGCCAACGACAGCTTTTCGTTTGACGGCGGCAAGGCGTGGACGACAGGTTTTTCGGCAATCTGGGAGCCGGATCAAAGCTTTCCGACATTGGCTTTCGGCAATTACGTGGATCGCTCTATGCCGGGTTCGCCCTGGGGGACCTGTCATGACAATGTTCTGGCGCGGCCTGCGGTAAATGCGGACAAGCCTGATTATTCGAACCTGACTGCCTTGTCGCCCGGTTTTTGCAGCCTTTCGCTAATGTTCACGGACTGGAACAATTCTGGCGAACCGGCGCTGCGCATCGCCAACGACCGTCAGTACTATAGGGGTGGCCAAGAACAGCTTTGGCAGGTCCCGCCCGGAAAGGCGCCGCGTGAGTACTCCACGCGTGACGGCTGGCGGCAGGTCGTGATCTGGGGCATGGGCATTGCCGAAGCCGACCTGAACGGCGACGGCATGCCGGAATACGCGCTCACCTCCATGGGGGATACGAAACTGCAGTCTCTGGATCCGGAAGCCGACGAGGACCAGCCGATCTATCGCGATATTGCCTTCGAACTCGGAGCTACGGCGCACCGTCCCTATATCGGTGACGACATCAAGCCGTCCACGGGGTGGCACAGCCAGTTCGCCGACGTTAACAATGATGCCGTGACCGATCTGTTTATTGCCAAAGGTAACGTCGAGGCGATGACCGACTTCGCCAAGGATGATCCCGACAACCTGTTGCTTGGTCGGCGCGACGGCACATTCTCGGAGCAAGGCGACGCCGCAGGAATTGCGTTGCCGACCAAAGGCCGAGGCGCGGTCGTCGAGGATTTCAATGCCGACGGCATGATGGACCTTCTCGTCGTGAACCGCAGCCAGAACGTCAGCCTGTTCCGCAACCTCGGCGCCAGAACGGATTGGGGTCATCGCCCGACCGGAAACTGGATAAAGATCGAGTTGCAGGGCGAGGGCGCGAACCCGTCGGCCATCGGCGCCAAGATACAGGTCAAGACCGGAAACCTGACACAGAACAGAACGGTCGAGATCGGCGGTGGCCATGCCTCTGGCCAGAACGGCTTCGTTCATGTCGGGCTTGGCGTGGCGGAACGCGCCGCGATCCGCATCAAATGGCCGAATGGCGACTGGAGCCAGAGCATACGGGCCTTCGCCAACAACCATGTTGTGATCCGGCAAGGAGCCACGACGCCTATCTACTGGTTCCCACCCGAGGAGTAATTTCCGGGCGTGCCGCTAGATAGTATCGCCAGCGGCAATGTCGGCTGAAAGGGCTATTGTCCATTCGACCCTGTCGCCACCGGCGTCGGGATGGGCCAGGATCAGGCCAGCGGCTTGCTCTCCGATGGCGTATCGGTGGGCATCGGTTGTGGCGAGCTTGCGTGGCAAACCGTTCAGGATCTCCAGATTGTTGAATCCTGCCAGTGCCAAATCGTCCGGCACCGAAATGCCCTCTGCCAGACAGTGCATCAATCCACCAACCGACA
>JAHEFH010000113.1 GCA_024640245.1 Paracoccaceae bacterium
TAAAGGTCTTGAGGAGGTGGATCGCCGTGGTTACCGAAGACAATCGCGTGCTGCCTCGTCTCGGATTCCGGTTCGGTTCAGCCTTTTCTTTATCCTGTGCCATTCTGTTGCGAGACCTCCGCTGTTCCGCTTAGTAGAATTGCGTTCCATTTATGGCCGACCGAAGCTGTGTGTCAACGGTCCAATAGGGCTTGGTAAGGATGGCAGGGCCAGATTTCGTCATTTCGCGGCCTTCGCTTTGTGGTCGTGGCTATGGCTGTGCCCGTGATCATGGCTGTGAGAGTGGCTATGCACATGCGAATGACCGCTCTTTGCCGGCGCTGCGTCGGACCGGAAGTGTATCCGTTCGTTTTTCGTGCCTCCGCGCGGGTCCTCGGCAAACAGCAGCGATTTTACAGTGACCGGAACCGTAAAAGAGGGCAGGCGGATCTTGCCGAGATCGATGAAATCAAAGTCTCGTAGACTGAGGCCGTCAAGTACCAGCAATTCGTTGGTCACGCCCATCTCTTCGCGAAGGATGCCGCCGAGTGTATGGGCAATGTCACCGTCGATCAGCAGGTACAGCGGATCGCCGCGCTCAATGCGCATGGAAAGGGCCGCTGCGATGCCGTCCGCAAGTTTGCGGATAAAGGCGTATTCGGGTGCCAGTCGGAACTCGAAAACCAGGGCGATGTTCTGGTCTGAATCGGCGACATCGAAAGCCTCGAAATGCTTGGTGATGCTTGTGGAAATCTCGTCGACCGAAGGGTGTGTGGTCAAGTCGATATAGGGCTTCAGAACCTGCATGTTTCTGCGCGGCAGAATTTTTCCCGGCGCCGTAATGGTGGATGTCTGTCCGCTCAACTGCACGGAGTACTCCGATGCGCCCAGTGCTGTCGCGCGGATGCAAGCTGTTGCGGGAAGCATCGGCGCGCCGAAGTCACCGGCGTCCGCTCGTTTCCGGATTGCCTGTCCGAGGTAAAGGCCCAGATCGTTGAAATAGCGGCTTTCGTTGCCCGAAACATATTCGCCCACGCCGCCGGAAAAGATCACGCCGTCGAGATTGGTGATTTCTTCGGGCAACTCGGTCAGGAACAGATGCGCGATCGCATCCGACAATGGGAATTCGGTGATCGACCTGACGAGAAGATCTGACATGCTGCTGGCGATTTTTGCCATGTCTTCCGCGGTGACCTCGTCGCCTACAGACAGATCATAACCCGCCTGTCTCGCGTGATGACGACCGGCGGGGTCAATGCGCGACGCCCGGTTGTTTTCGGTGGCGATGAGGCGGCCGCCGATGTGCAGGGCGCCTGTCCAGATCACCCGCCCCGATTCGCAGAGCGCCAGCTTGGTGGTGCCGCCGCCTATGTCTATGTTCATGATGCGCGATTTAGCGTCGTGGCTGGCCTTCGCGGCACCCGAACCGTAAGCGGCCAGCATTGCTTCCATGTGGTTGCCGGCGGTGGCGGTTACGAAGTCACCGCCCTTTTCGGCGACGATCTCCGCGATCGCTTCGGAGTTCTCCCGCCGCAAGGCTTCGCCAGTCAGAATTACGACGCCGGCATCGATGTCCGCCGGAAGGATACCGGCCGTATAGTAGGCGTCGTCGATGATTTTTCCCAGAGCCGCCGCGTCGATCGTTGTCTCGTCGGCGAAGGGAGTGAAGCTGATGTCAGATTCGAAAGCGGTCATGCGGTCGACAATCACATATTTGCTGGCCAGACTGCTGCCGACACGCTGCAAATGGACCGTGGAAAAGATGACCTGTGTTCCAGCTGACCCGATATCTATGCCGACAGAAGTGAGTTTTACGTTGTCACGTTGCCAGATCGGATTTTCTTCGAGCGGACCCGGATCAATGTCGTCATGATCATGGTCTGCATCGCCGTCGTGGTCATGTGCGTAAAAATCGCCGAACATGTGGTCATCTACGGTGTGGCGAGTCTTTTCCGAGGGGTTATTTCCCATATTTGCACGTTCCTTTATGCGGACCACTGGTCCATTGACGGCACCATAGCGATGACGTATCGTCTTCGCAACACCCAAAATGACTCATACAAATAGTCAGTAGAATTCGAATGGAGCGAACATGGTAAAGACGGCAATTGTCTCGGATAAGCTGGTAGAAAAATTCAGGACCGAAATCGAAACACCGTATACTCGGTTCGTCGCGGCGGAAGGGTTAGACATCATAAACGGGCTGCATGTTCCGAGCCTGCACGAAGTCGAATTAAAGCCATGGGCTCGACGCGGCGGGAATGCCGTTTTCATCAATCACGATGCGTCCCGTACGACTAATGACTGCTATGTCATGGAAATTCCGGCAGGGAAGAAGCTGGAGCCTCAGCGCCAGCTTTACGAGGAAACGATTCTGATCCTGTCCGGCCGGGGATCGACAACCGTCTGGAACGACAGTGGCGACAAGGCGAGCTTCGAATGGGGGCCCGGCGCGATTTTTGGTATTCCGTTGAATGCGAGCCACCAGCACTTTAACGGGTCCGGCGTCGAATCTGCGCGATTTGTCGCGGTTACGAACATGCCGCCACTGATGAATGTATTCGAGGAACCGGATTTTCTCTTCGGCACATCGTATGATTTCAAGGGCCGTTTTTCGGGTGAGCCGGAATATTTCGCCGATCAAGGCGAGCAAAAGGGCCTGCTGATGGAAACGAACTTCGTGGCCGATGCAGTGAACCTGCCATTGATCTACGCTAAGGAGCGTGGCGCGGGCGGCGGCCACATCAGGTTCCAGTTGGCGAAGTGCTCGATGAACAGCCATATCAGCCAGTTTCCGGTGGGAACGTACAAGAAATGCCACCGGCACGGTCCGGGCGCACACGTCATTATCCTG
The DNA here is from genome assembly GCA_024640245.1 of Paracoccaceae bacterium. Taxonomy (GTDB): domain Bacteria; phylum Pseudomonadota; class Alphaproteobacteria; order Rhodobacterales; family Rhodobacteraceae; genus Amylibacter. Next base: position 2,834 of record JAHEFH010000113.1, read on the forward strand.
TCGGGTGAAGGGTACAGCCTGATGTGGCCGGAAGGCGAAGAGCCAACACGGTATGAGTGGAAACCCGGTTCGATGATCATTCCGCCGAACATGTGGTACCACCAGCATTTCAATACAGGAACAACTCCGGCGCGCTATCTGGCGTTCAAGTATGAAGGCGTGGCGATCCGGAACGCGCAAGGCGTGCCGAAGGCCTGGATTTCGCAACGTATTGGCGGCGACCAGATAGACTATGCCGACGAGAGCCGGGAAGTTCGCACAATGTTTTCCGACGCTCTGGCCAAGCACGGCCTGAAGTCGAACATGGACGAGGCCTATGAGCTTGAAAAGCCGGACTTGCCGCCGAAACCGTAGCGTAGAAAAAATGTCGAATGAGACTGGTAACTAAATAGAAGTAGGAGAGACTTACCATGCTTAGGAAAGAAGTGAACGATCTGCTGACCCAAACCGGGGCCGACAACCCAATGGGTAAAATGTTCCGGCAATACTGGATACCCGCGTTGCTGGCGCGGGAATTGCCCGAGGATGACTGTGAGCCGGTTCGAGTAAAGTTGTTGGGCGAGCGTCTGATTGCGTTTCGCGACAGCAAGGGCCGCTATGGGCTGATTGACGAGTTCTGCGCGCACCGCGGCGTATCGCTTTGGTTCGGACGTAATGAAGAAGGCGGTCTGCGCTGCCCTTACCACGGCTGGAAATACGACGTGGAGGGCAACTGTACCGAAGTTCCGTCAGAGCCGGAAGAAAGCGGCTTTTGCGAAAAGATCAAGTTGACGGCTTATCCGTTGATCAAAGTCGGAGACGTTCTCTGGACCCACATGGGCGACAAGGACAACCGTCCGCCGGAGCCCGCCTGGGAATTCGCGACAGTTCCACCCGAGCAGACCTTCACATCCAAGCGCTGGCAGGAATGCAACTGGTTGCAGGCCATGGAAGGCGGGATCGACTCCAGCCACGTTTCGTTCCTTCACTCTGGCGGCCTGAAGTCTGACCCGCTGTTCAAGGGCGCGAAGGGCAACGAATACAACCACGCCGACAAGAAGCCGATTTTCGAGGTTACGGAGGCCGAAGGCGGATTGTACATCGGTGCGCGCCGCAAAGCCGAAGAAGGGCGATTCTACTGGCGGATCACACCTTGGGTCATGCCGAGCTTCACGATGGTGCCGCCACGCGGCGATCACCCGATGCACGGGCACTTCTGGATCCCCATCGACGATGAAAACTGCTGGGCGTGGAGTTTCGATTTCCACCCGGTGCGGGCGCTGACCGATGAAGAGCGGCAGGCCATGAAAGACGGGCACGGTGTACACAACGAATATGTACCCGGAACGTTCCGCCCCCTGCAGAACAAAGACAACGACTATATGATGGACCGCGAAGCCCAAAAGCGTGGCGACACGTATTCCGGCATCAAGGGCATCGCCATGCAGGATGCCAGCCTTCAGGAAAGCATGGGGCCGATCGTCGACAGGACCAAGGAAAACCTTGTTTCCACGGACAACGGGATCATCATGGCGCGGCACAGGTTGCGTAAGGCCGTGATCGCGCTGCGTGACAACGGAACCATGCCTCCGGGTCGCAGCAATGAACACCAGAAGGTCCGTTCGGTCGCTGTTGTCTTGGATGCCGATCAGCCTTACGCAGAGACCTGTAAGGAAGACCTGAAATCGCGTCCTGGAACTAAACAGACATCGGTGTAAACATGAGCGAGTCCAGCCACCCAACCCTATTGAGCAGTTGCGCATTGGCCGCAACTGCAAAAGAGGCGCAGTTTCGCGTGCCGTATCCCAATTCCAGAGTGCGTGCCTCGCGCATCTTCGCACTGGATCAAAGAGCGGCAGACGCGATGATGACAATCACCGAGCAACCGTGGCAGGGCGCGCATTTTCTGACCGTCCGGGTCAATGTCGACCCGGACAAGACAGCGGCAAGCGATTTGCCGCTGGAGAAACCCGACGGTTCACCGGCCGATCTGGCCGAGGAAATCGAAGGCGCCAATGTCGTCGTTCTGATTTCCTCGTCGGACAACAACGCCGGGGCCGCCGAGGTGATTGCCCGCGAAGCTTTCATGCGAAACATAATGTCGGCGGGTCTTGTGTTGAACGAAGACGGGGACGCGATGAAGTCCAGCGCCGTCGTAAACACTCTGCGTCCTTTCACATCTGTTCTGGTCATTGCGACGGATCAGGATTTCATACCCGCCATGTTAACGGCGCTGCGAGCATAGGATCGACATGGAATATCTAGCAGTGCTGCCACTCGGCCTGATCATCGGAATGACCCACGCATTGGAGGCAGACCACCTGGCCGCGGTCTCGGCAATGCACAACCGGAAAGACAACCGGTTCGCACTGGTAAAACGCGGGGCCTTCTGGGGTCTGGGGCATACTGCATCGCTGTTCGTCGTGTGCCTAGCCGTGTTTTCGTTGGGCCTGACCATCTCGGCGCGGCTCGAAGCGGCGCTGGAATTTCTGGTCGGCCTGATGATCATATTGCTTGGGGCTCTGATGCTTCGCCGTTTGCGGCGAGAGAGAATTCACATCCACGCGCATGAACACGACGGCGACCGGCATGTCCATATGCACAGCCACGCAGAGGAAACACGCAGACATTCGGAAAGCCAACACCGCCACCGTCAGGTCCTGAAAAAGGAAGACGGCAAGGTGCTAGCGGTCGGAATGGTGCATGGCCTGGCGGGATCGGCTGGGTTGCTTTTGTTGATGGTAGCGTCGGCCGATACGCTCCTTCAGGCAATTGCCTATCTGGTAGTTTTCGGGGTTGGCTCCATGATTGGAATGGCGGCGCTTTCAGCTATCGTAAGCCTGCCGCTCGGCATGGTCCAACGACTGGGCGGTTGGGCGCCAGCTGCGGTATCTGTCGCAATCGGCGTGACTGCGATATGCGTCGGGGGGCTTCTGGCGATAGAGAGTTTTGGTGAGATTTACCATCTGAGGGGATGATCTGTGTGGTCTGCAACTGCGATCAACGGAATTTCGAACGCCTTTTTACGCCCCTCGCTATCGTGACGGTGACGAAACGCGTGCATGGTCCGATTGCCGGTTGGTGGTAGGCCGTAACCGGAGTGATCGACACAGCCGAAAGAACAATTTGAGATAACGGAGGTCCACAGATGTGCGGTGAAATCGACGAGAACCTGCAGATAAACCAAGAACTGCTGGAGCGTTTCAACGTGATGGCCAAGATGCTGGGCGCGAAGCCGCTTGAGCCGGGGCAGAGCGGTCCGGTCGGTTTGGCCGAAGCCGATGGCCGTGCAGCCTATATGGATCAACTCTTTCAACTCGGCTTGGTGCGCGCCCTGACGGACGCCAATGCAACCGAAGAAGGTGAGGCAGTCGATGCCATCGCATCGCAGGCAATCGCCTTTGCGCGTCTTGCAGGATTTATCGCAGGCCAACTCCCGCCCGATGCGGACCTGTTCCGCTCGGTTGTCGAGGCCGTAGCCGCTGGACACGCGGAAACGGGTCGTCTGGTGCGCCAATACCGGGATGCTCAGGATCAGGCGCACGGGCACAGCCATTCGCACGATGACGGCCACCATCACCACCATTAGGGTTCCTTGAATATGCCCGGTTTTGAATTTCTCTTTGACAAGAAATGGCGGCGGAAAACTCTGCGCCGCGCTTTCGGAACCAGCTTCATGGGCTTTTTCGGCTTTGCAGTCGCGGTTGGCGGCGTTTGTTGGTTCGTAAAGGGTCGGGACGTGTTCACGAGCGCCTTGCTGGGTGACATTGAACTGGTTTTGAACTTGTTGCCCCGGGTCGGTGTCGCCCTGAGTATTGCCGCGCTGATCTGGGTTCTGCTTCCACGCGAAAAAATCTCGGGTCTGGTCGGATCGGAATCCGGCGTCGCGGGCCTTGTCATCGCGACGATCGCTGGAACCATTACGCCGGGCGGTCCGTCGTCCGCCTATGCGTTGCTGGCGATGCTGGCGGCCTCTGGAGCCGACCGCGGCGCCCTGATTTCCTATATAACCGCTTGGGCGACATTGGGAATGCAACGCGTCCTGGTCTGGGATGTTCCGTTCATGGGGGCCGAGTTTGCCATTCTGCGGACGCTCGTTTGCCTGCCGCTACCCGTCATTGCGGGTATTATCGCCCGCGCCTTGCCTATCGGAGTGCACTATAAGGGTGTGGAACCGAGGGCTGGCGAATGAGCATAGGTTTCCTCGTCCTTCTTGCCTTGTTCAGTGTGCTTTTGGGCATTGCCATATTGCGCCGCGAGAACCCCGAACCGATAGTGAAGCGACTGCTGGAACAGGCGGCCATACTCGTGCCTCGCATGCTCTGTGCGCTGGTCGCGGCGGGTTTTGTGGCGGAACTTCTGCCAAAACAGGCGATTTCACAGTTTATGGGGGCCGACGCGGGATACCTTGCACTGCCGGTTGCGGCGGCGACAGGCCTGCTGGTGCCGGCCGGGCCGGTGATAGCCTTCGCGATCGCCGCGGTGTTTGCAAAGTCCGGCGCCACGACGGCCGCGTTGGTGACATTCATCACGTCCTGGAGCATTTTTGCCGCTCACCGGATCCTGATTTATGAGATTCCCCTGCTTGGCCCCTCGTTTCTGAGACTGAGGGTCTTGTCGGCGCTGGTCGTTCCCTTTCTGGCGGGGATTATTGCTTTGCTGGCAGGGCTTGTGACGCAGTTCGGAGCGGCAACGCCCCACATGTGAAGAAAACTATCCCCTGCATCGAAAAGGTGACATACAATGACGAAAAACGTTCCGGAAGATTATACGAAATACCAGTCTGACGTGATTGTCGATCTGCTTCACCACTATGAATTCGAATATGTCGCGATCAACCCCGGCGCAAGTTTCCGCGGCCTGCACGACAGTCTGATCAACTACGGCGGCAACAAGCCCAAGATGCTGGTCTGCCAGCATGAAGAGACAGCGGTTCAGATCGCGCATGGCTATGCGCGGGCGACGGGACGGCCGATGGCGACGATCCTGCACGATCTAGTCGGATTGCTGCACGGGCAGATGGCGATCTACTATGCCTTCACGGACCGCGCACCGATCTTCATCATGGGGGCCACCGGACCAATGGATGAAAGCAAGCGCCGCCCACGCAGCGACTGGCACCACACAGCGCAAAGCCAGGGCGATGCGGTTCGGAATTTCACCAAGTTCGACTATCAACCCCACGCCATCGAAGGGGTGACTGACAGCTTCATGCGCGCCTATTCCACAATGGTGACAGAACCTCAGGGGCCTATTTACCTTTGTTACGATGCCCTGCTGCAGGAAACGCCGTTGACCCGCAATGTGGCGATGCCGCCTAAGAACGCTATGCCGGCTCCGGCGCCTATGGCAGCCGATAGCGCAATTATCGAGCAGATGGTGCGGCGGCTTCTGACGGCGGATATGCCCTATATCATGACCGAGTTCACCGGCCGCCAACCGGGCAACTTTGACAAGCTGGTGACCCTGGCGGAAACGCTGGGTGTCGCGGTGTGGGACGTCAATTCCGCACTGTGTTTTCCGAACCGGCACCCGCTGAGCCTGTCGATGGATATCGACAGCCTGAGCACTGCGGATACCATACTGGCGCTGGATGTTGTCGACTGGGAAAAAGCGACGGCCAAGCTGGACAGCACCACGCGCGCGCTGTCTTCCTTTGTTTCGGACGATTGCGACTGGATGGAGGTCGGGTTCCACGAAACTGGTATCGGGGCTTGGTCGCTGGACTATGGCCGTTACAGAACAAAATCGCTGAGCGCGCTTGGTGATCCGCGCCTCGTGATGCCTCAAATGACCGCGATCGCGGAAGAAATCTTGGCTGGCGACGCGGGCCTGCGGACCAAGGTCAAAGAGCGCACTGACCGGATTTCCAAACGGCATGACGTGCTGTTTGCCGGATGGTCAAAAGAAGCCGAGGAAAACCGCGAGGGATCACCGCTGACGCTACCGCGGTTGGCGCAAGAGGTTTGGGACGTCATTCAGGACGAAGACTGGGTTCTGAGCACGGGAACGCTCCGGCAATGGACCCGAAAGCTGTGGGATTTCGACAAGCCTTATCGCCATCCGGGAAAATCGCTTGGCACCTCGACACAGATCGGCATGTCACTGGGCGTGGCGCTGGCCCACAAGAACTCGGACAAGGTGGTCGTTGCGATCCAGCCTGACGGTGACCTTATGTACGATGCCGGTGCACTGTGGACAGCCGCAAAACACGAGATTCCGCTGTTGATCGTGATGTTCAACAATCGCGCCTATTACAACGATTGGCATCACCAGATACGCATGGCGCGCATGCGCGGCACTGATGAAGACAAGGCACATATCGGCATGGATATTTTCGATCCGGAGCCCGATTTTGCGACCATTGCCAAAGGAATGGGTATGTGGAGCGAAGGGCCGATCGATACGCCGGAGGAAGTGGGGGCAGCGTTGCGCCGCGCTCTGGAAGTGGTGAAGTCGGGCAAGCCGGCACTGGTCGATATCATCACCCGACACCGCTAGCAAAAAGGGCGCCCGATGGGGCGCCCGATTGCATTCTTTAATTTTTGGGTTGTCAGCCTGAACAATCCATCGATTTGGGCTCGAATTCCTCGTGCTGTGGATCGTACTCGATATCGCAAGTCATGCCTACGACCAGTGCCTTACGATCGCCTTCAGCGCCGTTGATCGTGATCGTTGTGCGCGAGCCCGAGATCTTGCTTTTGATAACCTCGTCACCGGAATTGAATTCCACGACCTTGTTCTTGTCTTCGAGTGACAAGAGCTTGCTGGTCACTTTGACCGTTGGAATTTCGACTTCCAGGGCCGAGGCAATGATTTCGACCGTTTCAGGCGTCTGCTGCAAAGCGGCGCTTACCAGTTCCGCGACCTCGTCACCGCGGGCAGCTTCGATTGGCAGGCCGAGTTTTTCGGCCTCGGCCAGAAACTCCGGATCCGCCATCACCGCCATATAGGCATCCCGCAATTCATCGAGTACCGGCGCTGGTACACCTTCCGGTGCTGCCGTCAGACGGCCCATGTTGGACATCGCGTCGATCAGATTGATGATGGATTTGGCCTTGTCG
>JAHEFH010000114.1 GCA_024640245.1 Paracoccaceae bacterium
TGGTAGTCGTGATTTTTAGCATGCGCCATTGTTGGTATCCCTCGTTATTGAGTCTTGTTTACCTGCGAATCCGCCGGCTGCGCAAGGCTCGCCTGTTCGCTGGGTAAATCTGTCACATGGAAAGTGTAGGAAAGCGTGATCGATTTGATGTATTTCGCCTCTTCGTCGTCGACGATCTCGGGATCGACATAGAAGGTCACCGGCATCTGAGCCAGCTCTCCGGGCTGCAGTACCTGCATCTCGAAGCAGAAACAGTCGATCTTGGTAAAATAGGCGCCTGCGGAATAAGGGTAGACGTTGAAGCTGGCCGTTCCGGCAATAACTTCGTCGGTCGGGTTATAGGCCTCGTAGAACGCAAGACCGGTCTCGCCGATCTTCAGTTCCATTTCGTGCGCCACAGGCTTGAACTCCCAAGGCATGCCCTTTTCCAGAGAGCCGTCAAAGCGGATCTTGATAGTCTGGTCCAGCACGCGGTCGCTGGGAGCTTCGGCCTGCTGTGTCACACCGCCAAATCCGGTAACACGGCAGAACCAGTTGTAAAACGGCACCGCCGCGAAAGAGAGCATGAGCATCGTCGTGACCAAGGCCAACAGGCTGAATGCCAGCTTCTTGTTCTTCGTGTCGCTCATTTCACTTCTTCCAGCGCAGGCCGGCGCACATGGTCAAAGGCTTCCATGTTCTGGCCGTCCACCATCTTGACGATGGTGATCGCGAATACCAGCAGGACAAAGCCGCCAAGGACAGCGCCCAGCAGCATGTTGCTCTTCTTGCGGCTCTTCTGAGACTCGGTCTCGTGTACGATCGGCATCCCTACACCCATTGCGGCCAGGCCGCCCAATCAAGTTGCGCCGCCCGCAAACCGGCTTCTGCCAGCAGAGCCGTGAAATGCAGGGCGAGATAATACAGTGACAGTTTGAACACCGACTTTTCCGACGCGTATCTGTCAGCCTCGGCAGCCTCTTCGGCGCGTTTCCACAAGGTCCAAGCGCCCTTCAGGAACAGCAGGTTCAGCGCCAGCGCCACCGCGAAATAGACCGGTCCGCCAATCGAGGTGAAGGAAATCGCCAGCGCAACGGGTGCCAGCAGTACGGTATATATAAGTATTTGACGACGGGTCTCGCGCTTGCCGTGAGTCACCGTCAGCATAGGCACGCCTGCCTTGGTGTAATCGTCGTTCATGAACAGCGCAAGCGCCCAGAAATGCGGCGGTGTCCACATGAAGATCAGCGCGAACATCAGCAGGCTCTCGACCGAGACGCCCCCCGTTGCGACAGCCCATCCGACCATCGGAGGGAAGGCACCTGCCGCTCCGCCGATTACGATGTTTTGCGGCGTCGAGCGTTTGAGCCACATCGTATAGACGACAGCGTAGAAAAAGATCGTGAAGGCCAGCAGACCTGCAGCGAACAGATTCGCTGTCAACCCGAGCATCCCGACGGAGATCACCGAGAGCCAGAGGCCCATGATCATCGCGTCCTTCGGCGTCACCTTGGCCGCCGGAACCGGACGATTCTGCGTCCGTTTCATGACGCGGTCGATATCGGCGTCCCACCACATGTTCAGCGCACCCGATGCTCCCGCGCCCAGAGCGATGAACAGGACCGACGCGAAGGCAATGACCGGGTTCACGCCAACCGGCGCCACCAGCAGGCCAACCGCGGCGGTAAAGACAACCAACGACATAACGCGCGGCTTAAGCAGCGCGAAGTAGTCGTCGAACTCGGCCCGGTACGGCCCGTCTAGGGTAGTTGCGTCAGTCATCCATACATCCAAAGGACCAGGCGGGATGCAGAAGCAGCCCGCCCGTCCGGATTATTTTGCAGCGACTTTAATTTCGCGCGGTGTGCCGGCATATTGCTTGATCGCGCCGTCCAGCCATTTCTCGTAGGCTTCCTGGCTGACCACTTTTACAGTGATCGGCATATAGGAGTGGTCCTTTCCGCAAAGTTCGGAGCACTGGCCGAAATATACGCCCTCTTTTTCCGCCTTGAACCACAGTTCGGCCAACCGTCCGGGAACCCCGTCCTGCTTTACACCGAAGGCCGGCATCGCCCAGGAGTGAATCACGTCGGCGCCTGTTACCTGAAGAACGACGGTCTTGTTAACCGGCACGACCACCGCAGTATCGGTCGCCAGCAGGTATTCGTCCGGCGCATAGCCGTTCGCCGCGAGATCTTCCTTGGGCAGCATGAAACTGTCGAAGGCAAAGTCATGGTCGACATATTCATGGGTCCAGTACCACTGGTTACCTGTCGCCTTGATGGTCACGTCGGCTTCGGGGATTTCCAGCTGCTTGAACAGCAGGGTCAGTGATGGCGGCACGATGGCCAGCAGGATCAGGATCGGAACAATCGTCCAGCCGATTTCCAGAGCGGTGTTGTGCGTGAAGGTCGCCGGCGTCTTGTTGCGCTTGGAATTGAAGCGGAAAGCCGCGATCAGTAGCAGAATGGTCACGAAAATTGTGATCAACGTGATGATCCAAAGCAGGAACGAATCCATCCAGTGAATATCGCGCGCGACCTCGGTGACGGCTTCCTGAAATGCGATACCGCCGTTATGCGGCTTGCCAACGGTTTCGAGCTTCGGCAAGGCATCCTGCGCAAAGGCCGAACCGGCAAGCATAAAGCCGCCTGCTGTTGCAGTCATTGTTTTGAAGCAGTCTACTACTCTCATGCGTCCAATCCTGTGTTTCCGGCGGCATTTCCGCCATTCAGAGACTTTTTCGATACGTCAAAAGAATCCCGTTTGTATTGTCTGGTCCGAAAAACCATATTCATGCCACAATAACAAGCTTATCCTTTGCGGCATTCAGCCGCTTTACGGAAGTCTATTTAGGAGAAATGCGTACCGTGACGACTAAAAATTCGGGGTTTCGGCCATTTGAGACCAGTTTTGACGAAAATGCCGCACTGGGAATTCTGCGTTCTGCGGTGGCTGGAGCCGACGATGGCGAACTTTTTCTCGAACGTCGCCGGTCGGAAGCGCTGGTTTTTGACGACGGCCGGGTAAAAAATGCGTCCTACAACGCATCCGAGGGCTTCGGTCTGCGCGCCGTGAACGGAGAGACCGCCGGATACGCGCATTCCACGGATATGACAGAGGCGGCATTGACCCGCGCCGCGGAAACTGCACGGTTGGCAGTAGGCAGCGGCGGCGGAACGCTGGCACCTGCACCGACCCCCACCAACCAGCGGCTCTATACCGACGCCAACCCGATGGATGACGCCGAATTTTCGGTCAAGCTGGATACCCTGAAAGAAATCGACGCCTACGCCCGTGCCCTGGATCCACGCGTGGTGCAAGTTTCCGCAACAATGGCCGCCTCGTTGCAGGAGGTCGAGATCCTGCGCCCCGAAGGCATCCGCGTCCGCGATGTGCGCCCGATGACACGGCTGAATGTCAGCGTCATCGTCGAACAGGACGGCCGCCGCGAAAGCGGTAATGCAGGCGGCGGCGGGCGTTACGGTCTGTCGCGGTTGATGGTCCCCGAACATTGGCGGAAAACCGCGAAAGAGGCGTTGCGCATCGCGCTGGTGAACCTGAGCGCCGAACCGGCACCCGCAGGCATCATGGATGTAGTACTCGGTCCCGGCTGGCCCGGCATCCTGCTGCACGAAGCCATTGGCCACGGACTTGAAGGCGACTTCAACCGCAAGAAAACCTCGGCCTTTGCCGGCCTGATGGGCCAGCGGATCGCGTCCAAAGGCGTGACCGTTCTGGACGATGGCACCATTCCGGACCGGCGCGGATCGATCAGTTTCGATGACGAGGGCACGCAGAGCGGCAAGAACGTGCTGATCGAGGACGGCATCCTCGTCGGGCTGATGCAGGACCGGCAAAATGCCCGCCTGATGGGGGTTCCGGCCACCGGCAACGGACGGCGCGAATCCTACGCCCACGCGCCTATGCCGCGCATGACGAACACCTATATGCTGGGCGGCAGCGCCGAACCCGCCGACATCATCGCCGATCTGAAGGACGGCATCTATGCAGTCGGCTTCGGCGGCGGACAGGTCGATATAACCAACGGCAAATTCGTTTTTTCCTGCACCGAGGCCTACCGCGTGCAAAACGGTATAGTCGGCGCGCCGGTCAAGGGCGCTACCCTGATCGGCGACGGTGCAACGGCGTTGCAACATATCCGCGCCATCGGCAACGACATGGCGCTTGATCCCGGAATGGGCAATTGCGGCAAGGCCGGCCAGTGGGTGCCCGTCGGCGTCGGGCAACCGACCCTAATGATAGGCGGACTTACCGTGGGTGGCAGCGCACAATGACGAGTTACCCCCTGTGGCAGGTCGACCCGACCCAGTCACAGCGCATAAAAGGGACGCGGATTTTTCTGGGAGTACTCGCCGGATTTGTTTTTTTGCCGAGCCTTTTCGTGATCGTTGCGACGTTGATGAACATCATAATCAGTTCAGGTTACTACGTGCCGGACTGGGTGCGTTACGGGTTTTATCTGGCGTCACAGGCCCTGCCATTCGGCCTGATAGCGGTCATCGCTTCGCTGCCGTTCTGTTTCGCCGCGCGTAAAACGGGCTTTATCGGCGTCGCGCCGGTGTTGATTTTGGCCCTTTCGATCTGCCTTTTGCTGGCGACGGCGCTCTGGGTGGCGCGGCTGGTGTTCTTCGAATTGAACGCCTTCCTCCTGCTGGTCCTAATTTCCCAGATTTACGGCCTCGCCCTCTGGCTGATCCTGCGCGTAGTCTGCATCGCGGGCTTCCGCGGCACCACCCCCCGCCGTTGAATTCTGACCGGCCGGCAGTTTTGGCCGGAAGGCTTCATCAGCTGTTAACCACAAACTGACAATTTACCGGCATGCTCACCGCCGCCGAGAAGCCTTTGCCCTGCGCCCCGCCCGCCACCCAACAGGAACAGCTGGACTGGCTGCGCCTGATCCGGTCGCGACGCATCGGGCCGGCGACCTTCCAGCGGCTATTGGAAGAGTACGGTTCCGCAGGCGAGGCTTTGAACCATTTGCCAGAGGTTGCGCGCGCCGCCGGCGTACGGGACTATACGGTCTGCGCCGAAAAAGACACAGAGCAGGAATTCAAGCAGGCGCTGAAACGCGGCTTCGTGCCGCTGTTTCTGGGCCGGACGCCCTACCCCGCGCTGTTGGCTGGCGCCGGTAACGCGCCGCCGTTCCTATGGGTCAAGGGGGATCCGACCCTAGCAAACCGGCCTTCCGTGGCACTGGTGGGCGCACGAAATGCCTCCAGCCTCGGTGTGCGTACCGCACGGCAGTTCGCCCATGATCTAGGCGCAGCAGGTATCACGGTGGTCTCCGGCCTCGCCCGCGGGATCGACGCGGCAGCGCATCAGGCCGCGCTGGACAGTGGCACCGTCGCGGTGCAGGCCGGCGGCATAGACATCGCGTATCCCAGAGAAAACGCCGACCTGTTCGAGGCGATCGGCAAACAGGGCCTACGCCTGTCGGAACAACCGCTGGGCCTGACGCCGCAGGCGCGCCACTTCCCGCAACGCAACCGAATAATCGCGGGCCTCTCACTGGGCGTCGTGGTGATCGAGGGCGCCACCAGATCGGGCAGCCTGATCACTGCCCGCGACGCCTCCGATCTCGGGCGCGAGGTAATGGCTGTGCCCGGCAACCCGCTGGACGGACGCGCCGGCGGCTGCAATATCCTGATCCGGGACGGCGCCACTCTGGTCCGGTCCGCCGCCGATGTGATCGAGGCGATCGCGCACTTGCTGGACCGCCCTGCTCCGGTTACAGCCGAACACCCGCCCGAGCCCGCCCACCCGGCCGGTGACCCCGACCAGGTCACAGCCAAAATTCTGACCTTGCTCGGACCTGCGGGCGTGGCCGAGGATGCGCTGATCCGGGACTGCGGCTATCCCGCCAGCGCGGTTGCGAAGCAGATACTGGAACTGGAACTGGACGGCCGGATTACACGCACACCTGGCGGAATGCTGGCCTTGACTGGCTGAGGGTCGCCCCCTAACTGATAGCGCATCGTCGTTTAATAGGCGCTGACAACCGCTAGTTTCAAGCTTTGCCGATCAACCCATTGACAAGCCCATGTCCGACGCGACATGTTCCGCGCCCATGACCTAACCGTCGAATCCCAAGGAAATTATATGCCCGTCGTCGTTGTAGAATCCCCTGCCAAAGCCAAAACCATCAATAAATATCTTGGCAAGGACTACACCGTTCTGGCGTCTTATGGACATGTCCGCGATCTGCCCCCCAAGGACGGATCGGTCGACACAGAGCACGATTTCGAGATGAAATGGGAAGTCGCGCCTGAAAGCCAGAAACACATCCGCGCCATCGCCGAAGCCCTGAAAGATGACGACAACCTTATCCTCGCCACCGACCCCGACCGCGAGGGAGAGGCGATCAGCTGGCATCTGGAGGAAGCCCTGCGCAAGCGCAAGGCGATCAAAAAATCCACCCACGTAAGCCGCGTAGTCTTCAACGCCATTACCAAGGATGCCGTTACCAAGGCGATGGAACACCCCCGGCAGGTCGATATGCCACTTGTCGAGGCTTACCTCGCGCGGCGCGCTCTGGACTACCTGGTTGGTTTCAATCTGTCGCCGGTGCTGTGGCGCAAACTGCCCGGTGCCAAGTCTGCCGGTCGCGTGCAATCCGTCTGTCTGCGCCTGATCGTAGAGCGCGAAATGGAAATCGAGGCTTTCAAGCCGCGCGAATACTGGTCCGTCAAAGCCGTGCTCGTCACGCCACGCGGACAGGAGTTCGAATCCTCCCTGCGTATTCTCGGCGGCAAGAAACTTGAAAAATTCGACATCGAAACGGCTGTCGCCGCCGAACTGGCCGTTCAGGCGGTCACTTCGCGCGATCTGACCGTCGACACCGTTGAAGCCAAGCCCGCGACGCGCAACCCCTACCCGCCGTTCATGACCTCGACACTTCAACAGGAAGCAAGCCGCAAATTCGGTTTCGGCGCGCGCCAGACCATGAGCACCGCACAGCGGCTCTATGAAGCCGGCCACATTACCTATATGCGGACCGACGGCATCGACATGGCACCCGAGGCGGTGATGGCCGCCCGCGACGCAATCAAGGAAATCTACGGCGCGAACTATGTCGCCAAATCGCCGCGCATGTACAAGAACAAGGCCAAGAACGCGCAGGAAGCCCACGAGTGTATCCGGCCGACCAGCATGATGATGACGGCGGCCAAGCTGGGCCGGCTCGAAGCGGACCAGCGCAAGCTCTATGACCTGATCTGGAAACGCACCATCGCAAGCCAGATGGCCAGCGCGCAACTGGAACGCACCACAGTCGATATCCTGTCCGCCGACGGTCAAGTCGGCCTGCGGTCCACTGGGCAAGTCGTTGTTTTCGAAGGTTTTCTAAAAGTCTATGAAGAAGGCCGCGACGATCAGGACAGCGACGAGGACGGCAACCGCCTGCCGCAGATCGCGCAGGGCGAACCGGTCAGCAAAAATTCAGTCGATGCCGACCAGCATTTCACCCAGCCGCCGCCGCGCTATACCGAGGCGACGCTGGTCAAGCGCATGGAAGAGCTCGGCATCGGTCGGCCCTCGACCTATGCCTCGATCGTCACCACGATCCAGGACCGCGACTATGTCCGCAAGGAAAAGAACCGCCTGATACCCGAGGACAAGGGCCGGCTGGTCATTGCCTTCCTCGAAAACTATTTCAGGCAATATGTCGGCTATAACTTCACCGCCCAGCTGGAGGAGGAACTCGACGAGGTTTCCGCCGGCGATGAGGATTACAAGAAATTGTTGGCCCGTTTCTGGAAGGATTTTTCCGCAGCCATCGCCGATACGTCCGAATTGCGGATTACGGAAGTGCTGGAAAAGATCAACGAGGTCCTCGAACCGCACCTTTTCCCGCCAACCGAGGACGGCTCGGACCCGCGCGTCTGCAAGGTCTGCGGGAATGGCCGCCTATCACTTCGCACCGCGCGCTCGGGCGGGGCCTTCATCGGCTGCTCAAATTACCCCGAATGCCGCTATACCCGTCCTCTGGCGGGCGAAGTCGAGGGCGGCGATATCGCCGGTCCGGACGGCAAACTGCTGGGCCATGACGACGACGGCGAACCCATCAAGCTGCGAACCGGCCGTTTCGGCCCCTACGTACAGCGTGGCGAGGTCAGCGAGGAAGTCCCCAAGCCGCCGCGCGCCTCGATCCCCAAAGGGGTTGATCTGGATACCGTCGACCTGAAACTGGCACTCGACTTGCTGTCACTTCCGCGTCTGGTCGGCGAACACCCGGATGGCGGACCGGTAGAGGCCGCGATCGGGCGCTATGGACCCTATGTACTGTGGACCAAACCACCGGAAGAGGGTAAGAAAACCCCGCAAAAGATCTATGCCAACATCAAGGATCCGGCAGAGGTTTTCACCATCGGCATGAACCGCGCGGTCGAACTGATCGCTCAAAAAGCCGCCAATGGCGGGCGCGGCGCGGCGGCGACACCGTTGCGCGAACTGGGCGAACACCCGCAGAACGGCGGCGCGATCAACGTGATGTCGGGCCGCTACGGGCCTTACGTAAAGTGGGAGAAGGTCAACGCCACCCTTCCAAAGGATGTGCAACCCGAAACCGTGACCATTGAACAGGCGGTCGAACTGATCGACGCCAAGGCCGCCACCAAAGGCAAAGGCAAAGCCAAGGCGAAAACGGCAAAGAAGCCTGCAGCCAAAAAGACCGCGGCAAAAAAACCGGCTGCCAAAAAGGCGACCGCCAAGAAGCCGGCGGCCGGCAAGAAAACGGCCTGAGGCCTGGAAACGGTATTCGAAAAGGTGTTACCATGATCGGACGTATCAACCATATCGCCATCGCCGTTCCCGATCTGGACGCTGCGATAGAACGTTATCGCTCCGGTCTTGGCGCCACAGTCTCTGCGCCTCAGGACCTGCCCGAACATGGCGTCCGCGTAGTGTTCGTGGAGCTTGAAAACTCCAAAGTTGAACTGTTGCTGCCACTGGGCGAGAATAGTCCTATCGTCGGCTTTCTGGCCAAGAACCCCGATGGCGGAATGCACCACATTTGTTTCGAGGTCGCCGACATCAAGGCGGCCCGCGACCGATTGACAGCCAGCGGCGCCCGCGTTCTGGGCGATGGTTCGCCGAAAATCGGCGCGCACGGCAAGCCGGTGCTGTTTTTGCACCCAAAAGACTTTTCCGGCACGCTGATCGAGCTAGAACAAGTGTAACTGATAAAGAGGAAACGCCATGACAATTACCGCCGCACTCGTGCTTTTCTCAGTGATCTGGTTCATGCTGCTGTTCATCGCCCTGCCGATCGGGATGAAAACCCAGGGTGATGTCGGCGAGGTCGTGCCGGGCACTCACGCCTCTTCGCCGGTCAATGCGCAGCTTGCACGCAAGGCAAAATGGGTTACCGTCGTGACTATCCTGCTCTGGGTGCCGCTCTATTTTGTTATCACGTCAGGCGTGATCACTGTCGATATGCTCGATTTCTACGGCGGTATCGACAAAAGCTATTGACGGTTCAGCCGATGGAACAGGTGGGTGAACGTCGCCGCTCCCAGTACCGGAACGAACAGGTTTAACAGCGGAACCGACAGCGGCACGGCCATCAGAAATCCCGCTATCCAGATTTGCATCCGATGTTTGCGGCGCAGCGCGTCAGCTCCTGCGCGCCCCAGACGCCGCATCGCGACCAGCTGGAAATATTCGCGACCGAGCAGGATGCCGTTTACGACCCAGAAAATCACAGGCGCCAGCAGGGTCGACGCAAAATAGATCACCAGAGCGAACAGGTTGACGACAATGATGAGTCCCAGAAACTTCAGGCTGTCCAACAAAATATCGCCAAGCGGGGTTCTGGGTGCTGGCGGTAATTCGGGAAAATGCTTGCGCTCCACCGCATCGGCGATGGTTTC
>JAHEFH010000011.1 GCA_024640245.1 Paracoccaceae bacterium
CTTCCTTGGCCTGACCCCCGGCGATCCAACGGATGTTGTCGAAAGCCCGCAGCGCCTGTTCGGCGGCGTCGGCGTTGGTCGCCTTGCTGTCGTTCACGAAGCGAACGCCGTTGGACATGCCGAGGAACTGGCTGCGGTGCGGCAGGCCCTGAAAGCTCGCCATCGCCTCTTCGATCACTTTCGGCGCAAGTGCCAGCGTCCGGCAGACGGCATAGGCGGCGCAGGCGTTCTGGTGGTTGTGCGCGCCCGGCAGGTTCGGAAAATTCCGCAGGTCGATAGAGGCCATCTGGCGACCGTTGCGCCATTCCGCCAGAAACCCCTTTCGGGCGAACACCGTCCAGCCCGCGCCCTGCAGTTTGCGTCCCGAGGATATTTCGATCACGGGATCGCCGCTGCCGGCTTCCTGACGGATCTGGTTGGCCAGAAAACGGCCCTCGTTCTCGTCCACACCGATGATCGAGCGGTCCGGCATGCCCTCGATGAACAAGCGCCGCTTGGCCGCGAAATATCCGCCGATGCCGCCGTGCCGGCCGAGGTGGTCGGGGCTGAGGTTCAGGAATACCGCCACATCCGGTGCAAGTGCGCGCGCCAGTTCGGTCTGGTAAGACGACAGTTCCAGCACCACGACCTGCCCGTCGGCGGCCGGGTCGAGGTCCAGAACGCCGCGGCCGATATTGCCGCCCATCTGTACCGGCTTTCCGGCTGTTTTCAGGATATGGGTGACCAGCGCGGTCGTCGTCGACTTGCCGTTCGATCCGGTGATGCAAACCACCTTGGGTGCGCGATCGAACTGGTCCCAGTCGTCGGTCGCGTAGGACCGGAAGAACAGACCGATGTCGTTGTCCACCACGACACCCTTGTCCCAGGCCTTCGCAATCACAGGATGCGGCTCGGGGTAGAGGTGCGGAATGCCAGGCGAGGTGATCAGCGCCACGACACCGTCCCAAGCCTTGTCGCGGCTCAGGTCCTCGACCAGAAAACCTTCGTTCGATGCGGCGGCCCGCGCCTCGGGATTGTCGTCCCAGCAGACCGGAGTGGCCCCGCCGGCGCGTAATGCCCGTGCCGTGGCAAGACCGGACCGGCCTAGCCCCAGAACCGCCACCATGTGGTCGTCATACCCGCGAACAGGGATCATCTAGCGTACTTTCAGTGTGGCGAGCCCGACAAGGGCCAGAATAAGGGAAATGATCCAAAACCGGATCACGATCTGGCTTTCGGCCCAGCCGAGCTTCTCGAAATGGTGGTGGATCGGCGCCATGAGAAACACCCTTTTGCCGGTCTGCTTGAAATAGAGCACCTGTATGATCACCGACAGCGCCTCGACCACGAACAGCCCGCCGATGATGGCCAGCACGATCTCGTGCTTGGTACAGACCGCGATCGCGCCCAGCGCGCCGCCCAACGACAAGGATCCGGTATCGCCCATGAACACAGCCGCAGGCGGCGCGTTATACCACAGGAAACCCAGTCCGCCGCCGATCAGCGCTGACGTGAAGATCAGGATCTCGCCGGTACCGGGCACATAGTGAACGTCCAGATACTGGGAATAGTCGACCCGTCCGACGGCATAGGCGATAACGCCCAACGCGCCGCTTGCGATCATCACCGGCATAATTGCCAACCCGTCCAGCCCGTCGGTCAGGTTGACCGCATTGGCCGCGCCGACGATCACGATCATCGCAAAGGGAAAGAACAGGAAACCCATGTTCCAAAGCGCGTCCTTGAACACCGGGAAAGCCAGCATGTTGGTCAGGTCGTCTGGATGCACCCAAGCCGCCCAGACCGAGGCGATCAGGGCAATGGCAAAGCCGATACCCAGCCGCGCCTTGCTGGAAAAGCCCGCGTGGGTCTGGCGGGTCACTTTCATGTAGTCGTCGGTAAAGCCTACAAAGCCGAATCCCACGGTGACAAACAGAATGATCCAGACATAAGGGATGTCCCATCGCGCCCAGACAAGCGTCGACAACATCAATGTGCCGAGGATCAGCACTCCGCCCATGGTCGGCGTTCCGGCCTTTTGCAGGATATGGTTTTCGGGGCCGTCATCGCGGATCGGCTGTCCTTTTTTCTGCTTTCTTTTCAGCCATTTGATCAGAGGCTGCCCGAAAAGGAAGCTCAGAAAAAGCGCCGTGAAAAACGCCCCGCCGGCACGAAAGGTAATGTACCGGAACAGGTTGAAGAAATCGCCCCCGTCGGAAAAACCGCTCAGATAGTACAGCATGGCGTTTCGCCTTTCATGTTGTTTCGGCCTGTTTGTCCAGCCGTTTGATCGCCTGAGCGACCAGGGATATGCGCGATCCGTTGGACCCCTTTATCATAACCACATCCCCCGCATCCAGCAGTCGATGCACCCGCGCCGCCAGGGATTCGGAAGTTTCGTGATATTCGCCGCGCCTGATCACTGGCAGGGCCTCGTGCAGGGCCAACATGCGCGTACCTGCCACATGCACCAGATCGACCTGTGCCATCGCCTCGATCCTTGCCAGCCCTGCGTGCATCGCCGTCTCCTCCGGTCCCAATTCCAGCATGTCACCGAGAATTGCGATCTTGCGGCCCTTCATGGTCCGCCCTACGCCATCGACCGGTTGCGAGGCTGCCAGAACCTCGATCGCCGCGGCCATGGACGTCGGGTTGGCGTTGTAGCTCTCGTCGATCAACTCGATCGTTTCGTTCTCGACATTGGACAGATGAACCATAAAGCGCGCGCCGCGCCCGTCAGGAGCCTGCCACGCGCCCAAATCCAGCATGGCCACTGCGGTGTCGGCTTCGACCGCCTCGACTGCCGCCAGAACCGCCAAGGCGTTCATCGCCAGATGCCGTCCCGGAGCACTGAGTTTGAACAGAACCTCACGACCCTGCAGTGTCGCCCGGATCGAGGTCGTGGTGCCGACAACCTTGGCGCTGTCGAGCCGGTAATCGGCATCTTGTGCAATTCCGAAGGTCAGGATGTTGCCGGTAACTTTCGCCGCAGCGTCGTGCAGGATGCCAGCGGTTCCGATATCGGCGTTGATCACGGCGGTGCCGTCCCGCACCAAACCTTCGAATATCTCGGCCTTGGCCTCCGCGATTTGTTCGACGCTGTCGAAGGCTTCCATATGCACGGCTGCCACCGTGGTGACCACGGCAACGTCGGGCGCGGTCAGACGCGACAGGGGGCCGATTTCTCCGGGATGGTTCATACCTATCTCGATGACTGCGAAGTCCGTGTCGGCAGGCATCCGCGCCAGTGTCAGCGGCACGCCCCAGTGGTTGTTGAAACTGCGTTCGGCAGCATGCACCTGCCCCTGCCCGCTCAGCGCGGTGCGCAGCATTTCCTTGGTGCCCGTCTTTCCCACCGATCCGGTGACCGCGATAACCTTGGCCGCCGAGCGCGCCCGCGCCACGCGACCCAGATCCCGAAGCGCCGCCAGAACGTCGTCTACGATCAACAGAGGCGCGTCCGCCGGAACGCCCTCCGGCACCCGTGACACCAGCGCAGCGGCAGCACCGTATTCCAGCGCCATCGCGACAAAATCATGGCCGTCGCGCACGTCTTTCAGCGCCACGAACAGAGCGCCGGGTTCCAGCGTCCTCGTGTCGATGGAAACGCTGCTCGCGGACCAGTTCGTGGTGGATTTTCCGCCCGTCGCTTCCGCCGCATCGCGACTGGTCCAGAGCACGTTCACGCGCCCAGCCCGTCAAGCGCGGCCACCGAGACGCTGGCCTGTTCTATGTCGTTGAAAGGCAGCACGTCCTGCCCGATGATCTGTCCGGTTTCGTGGCCCTTGCCCGCGATCAGCAGCGCGTCTCCGGGCTGCAACGCGTCGACGCCGGCCAGTATTGCGCGGGCCCGGTCGCCGATCTCGGTAGCCTTGGGACAGCCTTTCAGGACGGCGGCCCGTATCGCTGCCGGTTCTTCGCTGCGTGGATTGTCGTCTGTAACGATAACGACATCGGCGTTTTCCGCCGCCGCCTTGCCCATCAGGGGCCGTTTTCCGGCATCGCGGTCGCCGCCGGCACCGAGGACGACGACGATCCGACCCATCACGTGGGGTCGCAGCGCCTGCAGCGCGGTTTCGACCGCATCCGGCGTATGGGCGTAATCGACAAAGACCGAGGCCCCGTTCTTGCGCGTCGCGGCCAGTTGCATCCGGCCGGGCACGGTTTCCAGCTCGTCCAGCGTATCGAAAACCACCCGCGCCGCCGCGCCACCGGCAATCGCCAGACCGGCGGCCATCAGCACGTTTTCCGCCTGAAAGCTGCCGATGAGCCGCAGATAGACCTGCCGCGTCTCGCCGCGATAGGAAAACCGAAGCTGCTGGCCGGTCGCATCCGCGCGGTCGGCAATCAGGCGTATTTCAGCCCTCTCCCCCGACCCGACAGTGATAACCGCCTGTCCGCGCCGCTCTGCAATTGCCATCAGGTCGGCAGATTTCGGATCGTCGATGTTCAGAACGGCCGTGCCCTCGGGCGGCAGGACGCGGTCGAACAGTCCGGCCTTCGCGGCAAAATATTCCTCGAAACTCGCGTGGTAATCCAGATGGTCCTGCGTGAAATTGGTGAAACCGGCAGCGGTCAGGTAAACTCCGTCCAGACGGCGCTGGTCGAGCCCGTGGCTACTGGCCTCCATGGCGGCATGGGTGATGCCCTGCTCGGCCAGATCGCGCAGAAGCGCATGCAAGGTAATCGGCTCGGGGGTGGTTGCATCGAGCGGTGCCGAAACCGCGCCGTGCACACCGGCAGTTCCGATATTGACGGCGCTCTTGCCCAGCGCCTCCCATATCTGGCGCAGGAAGCTGGTGACCGAGGTCTTGCCGTTCGTGCCGGTAACCGCCACCATCGTCGCTGGTTGCTTGCCATAGAAGCGCGCGGCGGCCAGCGCCAGCGCCCGACGGGGGTCGGCGACCACGATAAAGGGAACCTTGAGTTCAGCCGCCTCGCGGCGCGCGATCTTCAGACCTTCGGCATCCGTCAGAACCGCGGCGGCATCCATGCGCAGCGCATACTGGATAAACTCGCCGCCATGCACCTTGGTGCCGGGCAGAGCTGCGAACAGGTCGCCCGGACGGGTCTTCCGGCTGTCGACGCAGAGGCCCGTGATCTCTGTCCCTTCGCCGCCCTTGCCCAGGGTCACCGACAGTCCGAGGTCACTGATCCTGCATCTGTTGGCGGCATTCGGGCCCATCGCGGCGTTTCCTCTGGCTAGTTTTTTACCTGCGTGTATTCCATTGTGTCGGCCGCTTCAACCACCGGCCGCAGGCCCAGTATCGGCGCAACGCGCGTGATGATTTCGGCCGCCACCGGCACTGCTGTCCAGCCCGCCGTGCGGCGCTCTTCGCCATAGGCGTCAATCGAGGGTTCGTCCAGCGTCACCACCAGGACATATTTGGGATTTGACATAGGGAACGCGCCGGCGAAGGTGGCTATGACCCGCTTGTCATAGTAGCCGCCCGTGGGTTTAGGCTTGTTGGCCGTACCGGTCTTGCCGCCAACCTCGTAACCCGGCACCTCGCCCATGCTGGCGGTACCGCGGACAACGACCTGCCGCAATAACTCTCGCATCTGGTCAGAGGTCTTCGTCGAAAGAACCTGTTCGCCGCCGGCGGAAATGTCGGCGCGGCGCAGCAGGGTCGGATTGACCGTGAAGCCGCCGTTGACCAGTGTGCTATAGGCGGCGGCCAGGTGCAGAGGCGTCGCCGCGATGCCGTGGCCGTAGGAAATCGTCATGGTCGACAGTTCCGACCATTTCTTCGGGAACAGCGGTTGCGCGAGCGCGGCTTCGCCCAGTTCCACCGGCACCGGCTTGAAAAATCCCAGATCGCCGAGCATGGATTTCTGTACCGAACCGCCGGCGGCCAGTGCCATGCGCGCGGTGCCGACGTTGGAGGATTTCACGATCACGTCGCGCACCGACAGTTCCGGCCCCAAATTGTGAAAATCGCCGATCTTGAATTTGCCGTAGCGCATCGGGCCGGAGGTGTCGATCATGGTATCCAGATCGACAAGACCGCGTTCGAGAGAGGCTGCGGCCGCGAACAGCTTGAAGGTTGAACCGAGTTCGTAAACACCTTGTGCAGCGCGGTTGAACAGCGGGCTTAACGACGGATCGCCCGAAACCGGCGGTAACGGCCGGTTGTTCGGATCGAAATCCGGCAGGGACACCATCGACAGAATCTCTCCGGTGTGGACGTCCATCAGAACCGCCGCCGCTCCCTTGGCCTGCATCAGCTTCATGCCGCCGCCAAGCACATACCGCAGGGTGGACTGCGCCGTCAGGTCGATCGACAATTCCAGCGCGCCGCCATCCATGGCGGGGCTGCGCAGCAGTTCGTCGAACTGCTTTTCGACGCCGGCAACGCCGATCACCTCGGCCGAATTGACGCCTTCCTTTCCGAAACTGGCGCCGCCCAGAATATGTGCCGCCAGCCGTCCGTTGGGATAGAGCCGCATTTCGCGCGGGCCGAATAACAAACCGGGTTCGCCGAGATCATGCACCTGCTGGCGTTGTTCGGGGCTGAGCTTTTTCTTGACCCAGAGGAATTTTCGCTTGCCGCCGGTGAAATCCGAAATCAGCCGTTTACGGTCCAGATCGGGGAACAGGTCGGCCAGGCTGTTGGCGGCCTTTTCCGGGTCCACCATCAGAGGCGGCTGGGCATAGAGCGCCGTGGTCGCGAGGTTGGTCGCCAGCACGACGCCGTTGCGATCAATAATATCCGCGCGCTGGTTCAGAATCCGCGAACCGCTGGTCGTCGACTGCGGTTCCTGCGGTTCACTGGAGGCAAGGATCGCCATGCGCGCGCCGATAGTTCCGAAGGCCAGAAAGAACGCCACACCAAGAACCACGAGGCGGAATTCCGCCCGGTGGCGGATTTTCGACTGGATCGCCTGATTGCGCTTGGCGCGCTCCTGCGCCTCGATCACATCGGGGTTTTCGCCCTTCTCACGGGCATCCAGTACGCGGGCAAGCGGGCGCAGCGGGGTGCGGATCATTTCTTGACCTCCTCCAGTACGCCCTGCACATCGATCGTTTCCATCACCGTGATTTCCCTCTGGCGGGGAAACGCGACGTTCTCGGTTTCGCCGAAATGGTCCGAGGATAGCGGCACCAGCAACAGGTCGCCGAAGTTCAAGTCGACCAGGTCCCGCAGCCGTTCGGGACGGTTCAGATAGGCCCATTCCGCATTCAGCACCGAGATCGCCTCGCGCTCTTCGGCAATCTCCGTCTGCAGGCGGTTGATACGTTTCAGCGCGGCCTGCGTCCGGTAGTTCTCGTGATAGGCCCAATAGGCCGCTGAAATGGTGAAGGCGCAACAAGCCAGCAATAGGAAAATACGCATCAAATCAACCTCTTCAAGTCAAATTGCGGCAAGCCCAGTTCTGCGGGGTCAATATCCCCGGCGGGTGCGGACAACCTCCGCGCCACACGCAGCTTGGCCGAGCGCGCACGCGGGTTCGCCGCCATTTCCTCCGGGTCCGGTGCTATGGCTTTTCGCGTGACCTTCTCGAAACGCGGCTCCATCGCGGCTTGCTCCGGCATGTGACGGCTGCCGCCGCCGCCGGCGCTGCTCCGGGCCTGCATAAACCTTTTTACAATCCGGTCTTCCAGCGAATGGAAAGTCACCACGACCAGCAGCCCGCCCTCGGCCAGAATGCGCTCGGCCGCCATCAGGCCCTGAACCAGCTGGCCCAGCTCGTCATTGACGGCAATGCGTAGCGCCTGAAAGGTGCGCGTGGCGGGATGGACCTGCCCCGGCTTCGGTCTGGGCAATGATTTTTCGACGATCTCGACCAGTTGTCCGGTCGTCAGGATCGGCGCGGAGGCGCGGGCCTTGACGATATTGCGGGCGATCCTGCGCGAGGCGCGCTCTTCGCCGAACTGGAACAGAACATCTGCCAGATCAGCCTCTTCGGCCAGATTGACGACATCGGCCGCCGACATGCCCTCTTGCGACATCCGCATGTCCAGCGGTCCGTCCTTCATGAAGGAAAAGCCGCGCTCGGCCTGGTCGATCTGCATCGAGGAGACGCCAATATCCAGCACCACGCCGTCCAGCGCATCCGCGCCATTGTTCCGCGCCAGTTCGTCAAGACGCGCGAACTCGCCCTGGATCAGGACAAGACGCTCGCCATAGTCGCCGGCCCAGTCGCGGGCGCGCACGAAAACTTCGGGATCGCGGTCAACCGCTAGAACCCGCTCGGCGCCGTTGTCCAGCAAACCACGAGTGTAACCGCCGGCACCAAAGGTACCGTCGAGCCATTTGCCGCGCACAGGGGCGACCTGTTCCAGAATTGCCGTCAGTAAAACTGGGATGTGCGGTGCGGGAGTATTTTGCATCGCGGCCGGACCCATGTATCAGCCTCCCGTTCCGGGCGGATCCAGCAGGGTCAGAGGATCGAAGTCCTCGCCGTATTCCTCGAACCAGTCACCCATTTCTGCAACGTGGGCGTCATAGCGGCTCGGATCCCAGATCTGGAAAGTATCGCCGGAGGCAATGAAAAACGCTTCGCCGGTAATGCCGATTTTTTCGCGTAGTTTAGGCGAAAGCACCAGGCGACCGGTCTCGTCGAGCTGGATCTGCACGGCCTGACCGGAGAACATCAGCTCCAGCATGCGGCGTTCGCGCGATCCGCGCGGCAATTGAGAGATTTTCTCGTCGACTTCCTGCATCGAGGTCATCGAGTAACCCTCGATGAACTTGCGGCGCTGGTCGCCGTAAACAAGCACGAGGTTGGGATTCTGGCCTTCGGCCCAATCGGGATCGCATTCTTCGAGCACGCGACGAAACGCAGCCGGGATGGACACCCGACCCTTGGCGTCCACCTTGTGAACGCTTTCGCCTCTAAACCGTCGTGCCACGTCTGCGGCCCTTTCTGTCTGTCCGGAATTTCGGGGGCCCCGGAATGGAAACGGCGGATCGAGCTGCTGCCACTGCTCGATCCGCCGCCCTCGTCCCTAAATGGGCCGCCCGGCTCGTGATGCCGCCTGGGGGGGCGTCTGCTCGCATCTACGCCGGATCTCTTTTTGTGATGAAGCGGGCGCCTGTATGAAACCTGCTAGGTTTTGGGTCTTAATGCCCTTTACTCTTTCCGCGCATCATCGTGTTACAAGGTAATACATGGGAAATTATGGATTACAAATGTTTTTTTATGGGAAATGATGGGTAAATAAGCACTTGTGGCACCAAAACCGCAATATTTTTGTCAAAAGGGTGAAAACAGGCACATTTTATTGGGGTGTAGTATCTAGAAACCACAACATGTTGTGTTTCTGACCGATTTCCCTGAAAATCCCATATCGCGACAGAGAAGTTGCAGACAATTTAGAACATATTGAGAACATTAGTTTTTTGGCAACTTCTGCACGCCCTTTTCGGAGAATTCATGATTCTTCGCCCGCGCAGAATCAAACGCGGCGCAGCGGGCCGATCCGGTGGAGCCAAGGTCTTGCACCACGAATATCTGGGGCCTACCGTGCTGCGATAGAAATTTGAAGCATTTTGGTTTCAGGGAGGCATGGAATGTCTTTGAAAGTGATTGGAACGGGTTTCGGACGCACGGGAACGGACTCGATGCGAACGGCGCTGAACATGCTGGGTTTCGGCCCTACCCACCACATGTT
The DNA here is from genome assembly GCA_024640245.1 of Paracoccaceae bacterium. Taxonomy (GTDB): domain Bacteria; phylum Pseudomonadota; class Alphaproteobacteria; order Rhodobacterales; family Rhodobacteraceae; genus Amylibacter. The sequence continues at coordinate 9,599 of JAHEFH010000011.1, forward strand.
CGAGATTATGGAGCATCCGCAACAGAAGGAACGCTGGCGTGCGCTGGCGCTGGGTGCGGAGCCGGACTGGGACCTGCTGTTCGAGGGCTACAATTCCTGCATTGACTGGCCGTCCGCCTATTACTGGCGCGAGTTGATAGAGGTTTATCCCGAAGCCAAGGTGCTGCTGACATGGCGCACGCCGGAAAGCTGGTGGTCGAGCTTCGAGAAAACCATCGTCGCCGGGATCAAATCGTCCGAGGACCCTCAATCGCTGGGACGGACCCTGATAGAAGGGGAGATCTTCGATGGCCGGATGGCAGACCGCGCCCACGCTATCGCGACCTACGAGGCCAATGTCGCGGCTGTTCTCGACACGGTCCCGAAGGACCGGCTGCTGGTTCACAAGCTCGGCGACGGATGGGTGCCGCTTTGCGCGCATCTGGGCGTGCCGGTGCCGGAAGAGGACTATCCTAACAGGAACAACACATCCGATTTCGCCGAAAAAATCCTGAAACCGGGACCAAGCTGACTTTCAGGCCGATCGCGTTCCCGCGCCGCGGCCGCAAGACCTAGTGGCGGGCTATGGAAGTCGCGACCACGCCCGCGTCCTCCCCGACCCCGCAGAGCAGCGCCGATTTCCGTTTCCGCAGGAAATGAATACCGACGAAGTGCAGCCCGTCCACCACTCTGCTGGTTCCATCCTCTTGCAACGGAAATCCGTCCGCGTCGAAAGCCTCCGGCCATGGCAGCCATGACGTGAAATCCGGACGGAAGCCGCCCGTGAACAAGACGGCTCCGAAGCTGTCCAGATCAATCGCAGTCCTTTTTTCAGGGGCGAAGGGTTCGGGATCAGGCAAGGCAGGTTGTTCCAGCCCGAGCTTTTCCGCAGTCTTGGCGACAAGTTCGCGCAATTGCTCATAGCGCGCGTCGCCCCATGCGATGCTGTCTGACAGATCGTCAGCGAATGTAGCGGTGCCGCCTTCCGCGCCGGTGAAATGACCGGTCAGCTCAACACCAATGCCGTGCAGGGTTCGCAGGGTCAGGTCGCGGCCGCCACCGTGGCCGGATGTCAGGACATTGGCGAAAAGGCGCGCCTCCGGCGGCAGTTCTTTGGAGGGCGCGTCAAGGAAACCGGATTCCAGAAACCACCAGAATGCATCGCGACCGCCGAAGCGCCGATAGGTCCAAGGTGCGCGGCCGCAGGCCAGCACCACGCGGCGTCCGGCCAACCGGAGTTCCTCGGCGAGTTGGCAGCCGGACTGGCCGCTGCCTATAATAAGGATGTCGCCTTCGGGCAACGCTGGCTCGCTGTGGTAGTCATTGAGGTTCAGTTGCAGCAGTGATGCCGGCAACGTATCGGCGCCTCGCGGACGCACAGGTTTCTGGTAGGCTCCGGTCGCAAGCACCAGATTTCCCGACTTCCAGTCGCCCTTGTCAGTGTTGATGACAAAACCGGACCCGTTGTCCGCGCGAATGGCAGTGATCGAGGTGTTGGTCCGGACAGGCGCGCCGAAACTCGCGGCATAGCGTTCCAGATAGGCGACAATCTCGTCCCGCGGCATGAAGCCATCGGGATCGTCACCGTCATAAGGAAAGCCCGGCAAAAGGACGGACCAGTTCGGAGCCACAAGACAGAAGCTCTGCCAACGATCGCGCCAGCTCTGGCCTATATTGCCTTTTTCAATGACGACGTGGTCGACGCCGCGCTCCGTCAGTTCGTGGCTGATTGCCAGCCCGGCCTGACCGGCCCCTATAACGACCGTATCAATCCGCTCCATGTTAGCATTCCCCCGCAGCTTCCACGCCGGGGAATTCATATCACGTTTCGGGCTTTGGAGATAGCTGGTGCCCAAGGCACCCAACACGCCTGTCTACCCCAGACGATACTGCGCCAATTCCTCATGGATGGCCCCTTCGGGCCTGAGGACCGACCGGTAGAGCGCAAAAGACGTCACGGTGAATGGCTCGAGGCCGAAATCGGAATATCCGGACAGGAACAGTTTCAGCTTTTCCAGTTCGTAGAGCGTCATCCCGCGCCGGAAGCGGGCCAACGTGACGTGGGGCCGGAATCTTTCACGATCGAGATCGATCCCCGTCCCGTGCATGGCGCCCCGCACCAGTTTTCGCAGATGGCCGAGCGGTTCGTGCTGCGCCGCTCCGACAAACAGGACACTCGGATCACCCCTGCCGAATGTATCCAGACCGGAGAGTTTCAATTCGAAGGGCGGCGAGCTGATGTGTTGCAGTCCGTGATGCGCCTCTTCGATCAAGTCTTCGGGCTGTTCGCCCAGAAACGCCAGCGTCAGATGGAAATTGTCAGCCTTGACCGCCTGCCCGACAGGCAGAGCCGATTGCAGCGCTGCGATCGTTTCCTTGACAGGCTCCGGCAGGTCTATGGCGACGAAGGCGCGCATCGTTCGACTCATTTCAAGCTCGTTTCCATTTCATCAGTCTTCGTTCGCTTCGATGAACTTCGGAACGTCCGGGTTTGCAGGTCGAACCTAACATCAATTACAGAAAATTTCGCGGATGGCCTGTAAGCCGGATTCTGTCCGGGGACCGAAGCCCCCTGGATGACCATTCATCTGCCCCTGCCGTTGCCGACAGGGTCTAGCAGCCTACCCGGATCTGCTGGGGCTAAAGAGGCCCCGGCCGTTGCCGGCCACGCGATCCCTATTCGGCTTTGCTCCCAGCGGGGCTTGCCATGCCGGACCTGTTGCCAGGCCCGCGGTGGGCTCTTACCCCACCTTTTCACCCTTACCCGCACAAGTGCAGGCGGTCTGTTCTCTGTGGCGCTTTCCCTCGGGTTTCCCCGGGCGGGCGTTACCCGCCGCCGTTTCCTTATGGAGTCCGGACTTTCCTCGCATACGCGCGGTCATCCAGCCATCCGCGAATGCTCTCTATATAAGTTGCGTGTCGCCGAGGTCAACATCGGCGCAGGGCCATTTGAACGCCAGGGCTGCCATCATTCCAACGTCTTGCGCGGTCAGATCGCCGCTGGCGAATGGCCGGAAACGCAGACGAAACGCGTCCAGAACGAATTGCCAGCTTTCCCGGTTGCCGGGCTCGGGTGCGCGATAGCCGAAATGGCGCGCATGGGCCTTGAACTCGCCCCAGTCCGCCGTTGCTTCGACCGGATCCGTCCAGACCGACAGCCTGCCCAGCGCCAGACGGCGCCAGTCGAATTTCGGCCCCGGATCCGACTTGCGGTCCGGCGCCATGTCCGAATGGCCGATGACCCGTTCGGGCGGAATTGAGTGGCGCTTTAAAGTGGCGTTCAGCAAGATTTCGAGCGCCGTCATCTGCGGCTCTGGAAAAGGCGGCATGTCCGCAAGCGAAGCGGCGTTGGCCAGTTCGATGCCGATGGAATGGGAATTGACGTCGCGCACCCGACCCCAGGCCCCTGCGCCCGCATGCCACGCACGATCGCCTTCAGGGACCAGCGCTGTGACTGCGCCAGTCTCTGAAATCACGTAATGGGCGGAAACTTCGGCATCAGGATCGCAGAGGCGCTTGATCGCCGCCTCAGCGCTGTGCATCGCGGTATAATGTAGAACAACCATGTCCGGCGACAACCCGTGCCGCCGTTGCCCCTTGTTCGGGCTTTGGGTGGCAACCGTCACCGGAGCCTCGGCCATGACCGGCTATCTGACCAGTCTGCGATAAGCTTCGGGCGTCCATTTGCAGGCGAAACCGTCGCCATCCAAGTCCAGATTGCGCGGGTCGCGCTTCGGTCCGCCGGCAGCGAGGAATACCCGCTGGGCCTGGTCTTGATCGCGATAGCCGAAACAGGCGGAATCTTCGTTGCTGTTATGCCGAATATAGATTCTGTTGCCGACCTGATTGGTCTGATTGATCGCGTAAGCGGCCAGATTAACCTCGTTGGTCCGTTCGGGCAGCGGAACGGGCTGGATTACCTCGTACTCGCTGGCCAAAGCCTGCAGTCTGGCAGCATCGGATTCGATGGTTTCCCGTTCCTTGATCACCGAGAAATCCTGCGTCTGCGAAATGCCGGTGCTTTCGGGTTGAGCCATCGCCACGTCCGTGATGGCCCCGCCCTCTGCTGACAACGGCGCGTCCGCGGTGGTCGCCTCGGAGGACCGGATTTCCGCTTCGATCAGACGTTTTTCCTGTTCGCGGCGTTCGAAGGCGGTCGGATCCGGCGTCAGACTGTCGAAATAGCCACCCCTGGACGGCGCTTCCGGCCCGCAAGCCGCAACGCCCAGCAGTATCAGAGTAACCGGAACAAATTTAATCATATCAACACCTGACTGTTTGGTTCTGCCGGAAACTACCACCATTTCGCCGGTTTGGAAACAAACCCGGCGGCATTTTCCAGCGCATAGGCGATATTGAGCATATCGCCCTCTTCCCATGGCCGCCCGATCAGTTGCAAGCCAAGCGGCAGCCCCTGTTTGTCCAGCCCGGCAGGAACGCTAACACCGGGCAGGCCGGCAAGGTTGACCGTCACGGTAAACACGTCGTTGAGGTACATTTTCACCGGATCCTCGTCGGCCATCTCGCCCAGGCCGAAAGCCGCGGACGGGGTGGCGGGTGTCAGTATCGCATCGACACCGCTGGCGTAGACTTTGTCGAAATCCTGTTTGATCAGGGTGCGCACACGTTGCGCGCGGCGGTAGTAGGCATCGTAGAAACCGGCCGACAGCACATAGGCTCCGATCATGACGCGGCGCTTGACCTCGGGACCGAAACCTTCGGCGCGGGTGCGCTCATACATCTCGGTGATGCCCTCGCCCTGCTTAAGCTTGGCGCGGTAGCCGTAGCGTACACCGTCATAACGCGCGAGGTTGGAAGAGGCCTCAGCCGGAGCAAGCACGTAGTATGTGGGTAGCGCGTATTTCGTGTGCGGCAGGCTGACATCGACGACCTCTGCCCCCTGATCGCGCAGCATCTGCGCGCCCTTGGCCCAGAGCGCCTCGATTTCGTCAGGCATGCCGTCGAGGTGGTATTCCTTTGGAATGCCGATTTTCTTGCCGCGAATATCGCCGGTCAGCAGCGCCTCGAAATTCGGAACAGCCAGATCGACCGAGGTGCTGTCCTTGGGGTCGTGGCCCGACATGGCCTCGAGCATGATCGCGGCGTCGCGCACGTTCTTGGTCATCGGACCGGCCTGATCCAGCGAACTGGCGAAAGCGATCACACCCCAGCGGGATATCCGGCCGTAGGTGGGCTTGACGCCGGTGATGCCGGTAAAGGCTGCGGGCTGGCGGATCGAGCCGCCGGTATCGGTGCCTGTCGCCGCCAGACACAGGTCGGCCGCAACCGCCGCCGCAGAACCGCCGGACGAACCGCCGGGAGTCAGCTTGGTGTCCGCGCCAGCACGCCGCCACGGGTTGACCGCAGGTCCGTAGTAAGAGGTCTCGTTCGACGAGCCCATGGCGAATTCGTCCATGTTGAGCTTGCCGAGCATCACGGCGCCCGCATTCCACAATTGCGTGGTCACGGTACTTTCGTATTCCGGCTTGAATCCGGTCAGAATTTTCGAAGCTGCCTGCGAGGGCACGCCCTTGGTGCAGAACAGGTCCTTGATACCCAGCGGGATGCCGCACATGGCGGGCGCATCGCCTTTGGCCAGACGCGCATCCGCAGCCTTGGCTTGTTCCATCGCGATTTCCGGCGTTTTCGCGGAATAGGCATTCAGCGCATCGCCTGCCGTGACCGCGTCAAGGCAGGCGGTGGTCAGTTCGACGGCGGTAATCTCTTTTGCGCGCAGCATGTCGCGGGCATCGGTGATCGAAAGTTTGTTCAGTTCATCCATGGGCCTATTCCACAACTTTCGGAACCGCGAAAAACCCCTCGCGGGCATCGGGCGCGTTCGACAGGATCTTGTCCTGCATATTGCCGTCGGTCACGACATCGGTCCGGCGCTTCAAACGCATCGGAGTGACGGAAGTCATCGGTTCGACGCCGTCCACATCCACTTCGGCCAGTTGTTCCATGAAGCCGAGGATATTGGACAGCTCTGTCGCCAGATGGTCCAGATCCTCTTCCGCCACCGCGATCCGCGCCAGATGGGCTGCGCGTCGGGCTGTTTCCTTGTCAATTGACATAAGCTGTGTCCCAGAATTTGTTCCGCCCCCGTTTAGCGTCCACAGTGAGGTTCTGCAAGCGCGGCAAGCTCCGTTTTCGCCGGAAACCTGCTGCATCCGCCTCAGTCGCGGCGATCGGCGAAAAACCGGCGCAGCAGTCGCGCCGATGCAGCCTCGGAAATACTGTCATATACCTCCGGCTTGTGGTGGCACTGCGGATGCTCGAAAATCCTCGGGCCGTTCTCAATGCCTCCGGATTTCGGATCGGAGGCACCGTAATAGATCCGTGCAATGCGGGCAAAAGATGTCGCCGCGGCGCACATCGGACAGGGTTCCAGAGTGACATAGAGGTCGGCGCCGGTCAGCCGTTCCGAGCCCAGCGCCGCGCAGGCCTCGCGGATCACCAGCATTTCGGCATGCGCTGTCGGGTCGTTCAACTCGCGCGTCCGGTTGCCCGCCTGTGCCAGCACCCGGTCACCCATGACGAGAACCGCACCGACAGGCACCTCGCCGCGGTTCGCGGCGGCCTCGGCCTCTTCCAGGGCGCGATCCATATGGCTCTTGAATTTACTCATGCGTCCTTGTTTGTGACAAGCCGGAGCGCGTTGCAAGCACCGAATAGCCTTGGACAAGCCGCGCGTGCCGGTGTAACAGCGCCCCATGACTGACGAGACCCAAAAATCCGCCCCCGAAGGCGAACGCATCGCCAAATACCTGGCCCGCGCCGGCGTGGGCTCGCGTCGCGAGATCGAACGCATGATCGAGGCAGGCCGCATCACATTGAATGGCAAGGTGCTGGACACGCCCGCCGTCAAGGTGACCGATGCCGATACGATCGTCGTCGATAACAAGCCCGCGCCGAAGAAGGACCCGCCAAAGGTCTGGCGCTACTATAAACCGATCGGGCTGGTGACATCCGAGAGCGATGAAAAGGGCCGCGAAACCGTCTTTGACAAACTTCCGGAGAACATGCCGCGGGTTCTGTCGGTCGGGCGGCTCGATCTGAATTCCGAAGGCCTGCTGCTGCTGACCAATGACGGCGGCTTCAAGCGGACGCTGGAACTGCCCTCGACCGGCTGGCTGCGCAAATACCGTGTGCGGGTCAACGGCTCGCCCGTGGAATCGACGCTGGAACCGCTGCGACAGGGCATTGTCGTCGATGGCGAGAAATTCCAGCCGATGACCGTGACAATGGACCGGCAACAGGGCGCGAACGCATGGCTGACGGTCGGCATCCGCGAAGGCAAGAACCGGGAAATCCGGCGTGCGATGGAGGCTGTAGGCCTGACGGTCAACCGTCTGATCCGTGTCTCCTACGGCCCATTCCAATTGGGTGATCTGAAACCCGGCGAAGTCGCCCCGATCCCGCCGAAAGTGTTCTGGGACCAACTGAGCGATGCGCAGAAAGCGGAACATGCGGACGCGGAACCCGCGGAGCCGCTGGCGCCAAAAGCAAAGCGTCCCGCACCGCGCAACAGGCCGGGTGATAAACCGGGGAAACCTGCGGCTTCCAAATCCGCGGGCTCAAAGGCGCGACCGGTCAGCCGGACACGCCGCGGCAAATAACTCGGGTCAAACCAGTTTCAGGTCGCCCGCCATCTTGCGATCGTCAATTCCTTCGATAAGCTGGTATTCAATCGGTTGCTTTTCTTCGAGTCCTTGCAATCCAGAGGCTTGGACAGCGGAAATATGCACAAAAACATCGCTTCCGCCGCCTTCCGGTTCAATAAATCCGTAGCCTTTCGCGGTATTGAACCATTTCACAGTTCCTTTTGGCATTCGACTATTCCTTCGGTTATTCCAGGCCGCAGTAGTCCGCCACCTGACCGCCGCTGGACATCCGGGCTAAACAACTGCCAGATCGAATGGCAACGCCGATTTCGAAAGTTTACCTCAAATCGGCTTTTCACACAAACGGTTGCCTTCTCCCCTTGTCCGAGCGTGGCCGCGGCCTTATCCATTTAAGGAGTTGGGAAAAAAATTTGAGGGATTTACATGGCCGATATTCTGACAGTCGAAAACCTGGGCAATCTGGCCATGCTATTCTTTCTCGAGGTCGTCCTCGGGTTTGACAACCTGCTTTATATCCTGATCGAGTCGCGGCGCGCGCCCGCGCATTTGCAGAAATCGATTCGCTTCTGGGGCATCATCGTGGCGGTCGCGCTACGGGTATTGTTGCTGTTCGTGATGATCCAGCTGATCAGCGCCTTTCAGGAGCCGTTCTACATTTTCAACTGGCCCGGCCTGATCGAGGGCGGCATGAACTTTTCCACGCTGGTCTTTGTCTTCGGTGGCGTTTTCATCATGTACACGGCCGTCAAGGAAATCACACACATGCTGTCGATCGAAGACATCGGCCAGGGCAGTAGCAAGAGCGCAAAATCCGCGCTTCGGGTCGCGACCATGATCATCCTGATGAACCTCGTGTTCAGCTTTGATTCGATCCTTACAGCGCTGGCAGTGACCAAGGTCTTCTGGGTTCTGGCCGTGGCGATCGTCGCCTCAGGGGTTGCGATGCTCGTGATGGCTGACGGTGTCGCGGTGTTTCTGAAGAAAAACCGAATGTACGAGGTTCTTGGCCTGTTCATCCTGCTGATTGTCGGCGTCGTCCTGTTGGGCGAGGCGGGACCTGCCGCCGCGCATGCCATGCATGACGATACGCTTCAGGTCCGTCTGTTCGGCCACGAACTGATCCCGATGTCGAAAACCACTTTCTATTTTTCGGTCATCGTCCTGTTCGTGGTCGAGATCGTGCAAACCGGCTACCAGCGCAAACTGGCTGCGGAACGCAAGCTGGAACAGGTCAAGTAACGCTGGAAATTTGGCGCGATGCACTAGCAAGACCTTGGATCGCTGCCTATGTTTGTTAAAGTTAATGCGTGAATGAATTTTCCGACGGGGGGCATATGTCCGGGTCAACGCTGCAATGGATTGCCTTTCTGGTCCTGCTGTCGATCATCCTTGTGGTCGCCTTCGGCGCTCTCGGAGGCACCGTCTGATGGCGCAGCGTTACGGCGGAAAATTCAGCCCCGAAGGCCAGCCTGACAGCGCAACCGAAAGCCTGTCCCCCAACCGCTTTCGCGGGCATAGGGCGCACAGCCCGAACATTCGTGCCCGCCTCCTGTTCATTGCTCCCCTCCCGCTACTTTTCTCGGCTATTGGCGAGCTGCGCGCCGGCGATGCCTTCGGCATGGTCGCCGAATTATTGGCCTTCGCGTCCCTGATCATCGGCGCATGGCTGTTACGCGAAGGATTGAAAGCCGAAGAGGCATACCGCTCACGCAAGATCGCCCGGCCTCCTGCCCTGCCGCGCAAGCTGCTGGCGGCGGAATTCGCCGGGCTCGGTGTTGCCGTCGCGACCTATTTCGGCTGGCAGCAGGGCCTGATCCCCGCGCTGGTTTTCGGCGCAGTGGCCTCGGTCGCGCATATCATCAGCTTCGGACTGGACCCGATGCGCCGCAAAGGCATGGAAGGGATCAACGAATTCGACGCCGAGCGTGTCGCCAAGGCCGTCGACAAGGCCGAGAGCCTGTTGCAGGAAACCATCACCGCGTCAAAACGCTTCGGCGACCGGCGGCTTGAAGGTCGTGTCGAGAGCCTCGCCTCCGCCGCCCGCGACATGTTCCGCGCGGTCGAGGAAGATCCGCGCGACCTCACTTCCTCCCGCAAGTTCCTGTCGGTTTATTTGAAAGGCGCGCGCGACGCGACGATCAAGTTCGCCGACATCTATTCCAGGAACCGCGACGCCAAGGCGCGGAGCGATTACGAAGCCCTGCTGAGCGATCTGGAACGCAGTTTCGACGCACAACACAAGACCATGCTGCTGGACAACCGGTCCGATCTCGATGTCGAGATCACGGTGCTCCGCGACAGACTGAAACAAGAAGGCCTAAGGGCCAATGAAGACACCCAATAGGAGAAACCCATGTCAGAAGATATCCGCCAGAAGGCCGTTTCCGCGCTGAAAGAAGTCGACAAGATCAACGAGGTCATCCTGCCCGAGCCCAAGGGCGAACTGATCGAGGTGTCCAAGGCCAAGGCGCCCGAGAAGAAGGCAATCAAGGAACGAATGGCAGAGATCGACATGGCCAATACGCAGTCGATTATCGAATTCGGATCGAAAGCGCAAAGCGGCATTCAGGCAATCAGCCAGGAAATGTTGTCGGGCGTCCGCAGCAAGGACACCGGCGTTGCCGGAAAATCGCTGCGCGACATGGTCACGTCTCTGCGTGGCTTTTCCGTCGATGAACTGAATCCGAACCGCCAGCTGAGCTGGTGGGAAAAACTGCTCGGCCGCGCCAAGCCGGTGGCCGAATTCATGGCCCGTTATGAGACTGTCCAGACCCAGATCGACGACATCACCGGAGAGTTGCTCGACCACGAGCACATACTGTTGAAAGATATCAAGTCGCTCGACAAACTCTACGGAAAAACCCTTTCGTTCTATGACGAACTGGCGCTCTATATCGCTGCGGGTACCGCGAAGCTCGGGGAACTGGACGACACCACTATCCCGGCCAAGGCCGACGACTTGGAAAACGCCCGTAAGGACGAAGGCGTGATCCGCGCACAGGAATTGCGCGACCTGCGCGCCGCGCGCGACGATCTGGAACGCCGCGTGCACGATCTGAAACTGACCCGTCAGGTCACCATGCAGTCCCTGCCCTCGATCCGTCTGGTGCAGGAGAACGACAAGTCGCTGGTCACCAAGATCAATTCCACTCTGGTCAACACCGTTCCTCTGTGGGAAACCCAGCTGGCGCAGGCCGTCACCATCCACCGCTCGCGCGAGGCCGCCGGTGTGGTCAAGGAGGCAACCGACCTGACCAACGAATTGCTGGAGGCCAATGCCGAGAACCTGAAGGTCGCCAACCGCGAGGTTCGCGAACAGATGGAACGCGGCGTCTTCGACATCGAAAGCATCAAGAAGGCCAACCAGAACCTTATCGACACGATAGAGGAAAGCCTCGCCATCGCTGATGCCGGCAAGACCAAACGCGCCGAAGCGGAAAAGGAACTGCAGGTAATGGAAGAGAAATTGAAACAAACGCTGGCCGCCGCAAAGTCCAAAAAAACCGGCACCGGCGAAAACCTCGGCCAGTCGGCGGGTTGATCGAACCAAGCAAGGAGCACGAGCCATGGGCATATTCGACTTTCTGACCGGCGAATTCATCGACGTCATCCAGTGGACTGACGACACCAGCGACACGCTGGTGTGGCGTTTCGAGCGCGAGGGCCACGAAATCAAGTATGGCGCCAAACTGACGGTCCGCGAGGGCCAGGCGGCCGTTTTCGTGCACGAAGGCCAGCTTGCCGACGTATTCAGTCCTGGCCTGTACCTGCTGGAAACCAACAACATGCCGGTGATGACAACACTCCAGCACTGGCACCACGGCTTCCAAAGCCCGTTCAAGTCCGAAATTTATTTCGTCAACACCACCCGCTTTCAGGATTTGAAATGGGGCACGAAGAATCCGGTGATCTGCCGCGATCCCGAGTTCGGGCCGGTGCGCTTGCGCGCCTTCGGAACCTATGAGGTCCGCGTCACCGATCCGGCGAAATTCATGACCGAAATCGTCGGCACCGATGGCGAATTCACGATGGACGAGATCAGCTTCCAGATACGCAACATCATCGTCGCGCAGTTTTCCGCCGCGATCGCCGCCAGCGGCATTCCGGTTCTGGACATGGCCGCCAACACCCCTGACCTTGGCAAACTGCTGGCCGCCAAGATAGCACCTTCGATCGCCGAATACGGTCTTGTACTGCCGAACCTCTATATCGAGAACATTTCCCTGCCGCCTGCGGTCGAGGCCGCGCTGGACAAGCGCACTTCTATGGGTCTTGCCGGCGATCTTGGCAAGTTCACCCAGTATTCCGCCGCCGAAGCCATGACTGCAGCCGCTGCCAACCCCGGCGGGTCGGGGGGAATGGGTGCAGGTCTGGGTGCGGGCATGGGCATTGCGATGGCAGGCCGGATGATGGGCGACCAGGGTCCGTGGGGCGCGGTTCCCGCCGCGGCGCCGGCCGCCGCACCGCCACCGCCGCCCGTCGAGAAGGTCTGGCACATCGCCGTTAACGGTAAAACCAGCGGCCCGTTCAGCCGCGCCGAGCTTGGGCGCAAGGCAGAGGCCGGCGAGTTGTCGCGGGACACCCATGTCTGGACGGTCGGTCTCGACGGCTGGAAAACGGCCGGCGAACTGGATGAACTGGCACAGCTTTTCACAATCCTGCCGCCGCCGCCTCCGACCGCCAAGCCGGCACCGAAGACCTAAACGGGTACGCGACCCGATGACCCCGACAGAACAAGACCACCGCTTTCCCTGCGACCAGTGCGGCTCCGACCTGCGCTATTCGCCCGGGACGGAACTGCTGGTCTGCGACCATTGCGGCGCACAACAGCCGATCGAGGGTCACAGCATCTGGCGCAACAGCGCGATCCGCGAACTCGATTTCCAAAAGGCGCTACGGGACGGGCTGTCGGATACCGAAATGTCCGAAATCCGGATGTTCGCTTGCGAGAACTGCGGCGCGCATGTCGAATTCGAACCCAACACGCATGCGGCAGAGTGCCCTTTCTGCGCCACTCCGATCGTCACCGGCACCGGACTGGAGCGCCAGATAAAGCCGCGCGGACTGCTGCCCTTCGCCCTGAACGAGGACGCCGCACGGACCGAGATGAGGAACTGGCTCGGGCGGTTGTGGTTCGCGCCTAACGGCTTGCAGCAATATGCCCGCAAGGGCCGCAAGATGCAGGGCATTTACGTTCCCTTCTGGACATATGACGCCGGCACAAAGACCGCCTATACCGGCCAGCGCGGAACCGTCTATTACGTCAAGGTCGGAAAAAACACGGTGACCAAGGTCCGCTGGCGCGGTGTTTCCGGCCGCGTCGCACGGTTCTTCGATGACGTGCTTGTGCTTGCCTCGAGCAGCCTGCCGAAAAAATACACAGATGCGCTGGCCCCTTGGGATCTGTCCCTGATGGAGCCCTACCAGCCCGAGTTTTTGGCAGGATTCCGCGCCGAAGGTTACACTCTGACGCTGGAAGACGGGTATTCCGAGGCCCGCGCCTATATGGACCGGATGATCCTGCGCGACATCAAATTCGACATAGGCGGCGACCGCCAGCGAGTAGACAGCGTCCAGACGCAAATCAGCGACGTCACCTTCAAGCACATCCTTTTGCCGGTCTGGCTCGCGGCTTACAAATACCGCGGCAAGACCTATCGCTTCGTGGTGAACGGCCAGACCGGCGCCGTGAAAGGCGAAAGGCCTTGGTCCGCGATAAAAATCGCTTTCGCCGTGCTTTTGGGCCTGATTGTTGCGGCAATATGGGGCTACTATTCCGCCCAGAACTGAATGCCCGCGCTCTGAAGGACAGAAAAAGCATGTTTCCCTTTCGCGACCACAATCCCTCCGGCAAGACGCCCTATGTGACTTGGGCGCTGATCGCGATCAACATCGTCGTCTTTCTGACCTATCTTCCGTTGTTCGGCGACGAACGGGCGCTGGCGTCATTTCTGAACGACTGGGCGATGTTCCCTGACCGGATTTCGCTCGGAACCGATCTGTTCACACCGCTAAGTTCGATGTTCCTGCACGCGGGCCTGCTGCATATCGCCGGAAACATGCTGTTCCTCTACATCTACGGCGACAATGTCGAGGACAAGCTCGGTCACCTCGGCTTTGCGCTGTTCTATCTGGGCTGCGGTCTGGCGGCCGCAGGGTTGCATGTCGCGACCAATCCGGCTTCCGAAGTGCCCGTGATCGGCGCGTCGGGCGCGATTGCCGGTGTCATGGGAGCCTACCTGCTGCTGTTTCCCAAGGCGCGGATCGACATCGCGATCATCCTTGTCGTCTTTATCCGGGTATTCACCCTGCCTGCCTATATCGTGCTGGGCTTCTGGATGCTGCTCCAGTTCCTGAACGGTTTTGCAGTCATCGGGCTGGAGACCGGCGGCGTTGCTTATTGGGCGCATATCGGCGGTTTTCTGGCCGGCGTCGTGTTCATGATTCCGGTCTGGATGCGGCTCGGCGGACCTGCCTTCTGGCACCGCAGCCTCTACCATCCGCCGCATAAACCGACCTTCGAGACACGGACAACGAGCATTCCAGTGGTCCGTCGCCGCAGGCGTTAACCGCTTTTTCCCTGAAATTTGCCATCCGCACCGATGTCCGACCCCACGGACCCCCGGCAAAGCGCCAGAGCCGCAGCACCGTTATCCGGCACAACGCACCGGATCGGCCGATACGGCCCACTAATACTTCAGGATTCCAGGCACCAGCGCATGATGGCCTTTTGCGCATGCAACCGGTTTTCCGCCTCGTCGAAAACAACAGAATGCGGTCCGTCCATCACTTCGGACGTCACCTCTTCCTCTCGGTGCGCAGGCAAGCAGTGCATGAACAGGGCGTCTTCCTTGGCGTGCGCCATCAGTTCTGCATTGACCTGATAAGGCCGCAACAGGTTGTGCCGGCGTTCGCGGGCCGAAGTGGGATCATGCATCGACACCCAGGTGTCGGTAACCACCAGATCGGCACCCGCGACGGCCTTCTTGGCATCGCGCTCGATCGTGATATTCGATCCCTTCTTGCGGGCGTAGCCGACGAATTCCGGTTCCGGATCGAGGCTTTGAGGCCCCGCGAATGTCATATCGAAACCGAACTGGCCCGCGGCGTGCAGGAAGCTGGCGCAGACATTGTTTCCGTCGCCCATCCAGGCGACCTTCTTGCCCGCTATAGATCCTCGATGTTCTTCGAAAGTCATGATATCAGCCATGATCTGGCAGGGATGCGTACGGTCGGTCAACCCGTTGATCACCGGCACGTCGGCGTATTCCGCCAGTTCCAGCAGCACGCTTTCGTCGAAGGTGCGGATCATGATCATATCGACATAGCGCGACAGTACGCGCGCCGTGTCGGCGATGCTCTCGCCATGACCAAGTTGCATTTCCGTACCCGACAACACCATGGAGTGTCCGCCCATCTGACGTACGCCCATATCGAAAGACACCCGTGTCCGTGTGCTCGGTTTTTCAAAGATCAGCGCTACCATCCGGCCCGCCAGCGGTTCCTCGTCATCCGGTGTGCCTTTGGGGCGACCGCCGCGCGCCGACTTCATGGCATGGGCCTGATCCAGAATACCACGCAATTCGGCGGCATCGGCCTTGTAGATGTCCAGAAAATTACTCATAGCTTTGCCTCGATCGCGCTCGCCGCCCGTCCCAATCGGTTCAGCGCTTCCTGCGCCTCGGCCTGAGAGATGTTAAGCGGCGGCAGCAGGCGCACGACATTGTCGGCTGCGGGAACCACCAGCATTTCGGCGTCATAGCAGGCCGCAACCACGTCGGTGTTTGGGACCTTACATTTCAGGCCCAGAATCAGACCCTTGCCGCGCACCGCCTCGAAGACGTCGGGATGGCTGTCGAGCAACTGGTTCAGACCCTGTACAAACTGGCTTGAAACCGCTGTGACATGATCCAGAAAGCCTTCTTCCATGACTGCGTCCATCACCTCGCAGCCGACGGCACAGGCCAGCGGGTTGCCGCCATAGGTCGATCCGTGCGTACCCACAGTCATGCCGCTTGCGGCGTCTTCTGTCGCCAGGCAGGCGCCTAGCGGGAAGCCGCCACCGATGCCCTTGGCCACCGCCATGATATCCGGCCGGATGCCGGCCGACTGATATGCGAACAGTTTGCCTGTTCGCCCCATTCCGCACTGCACCTCGTCGAGAATCAGCAGGACGCCGTGTTCGTCACAGAGCTTGCGCATCCCCTCCAGACAGGAGCGCGGCAGAACCCTGATCCCGCCCTCGCCCTGGATCGGCTCGACCAGAATTGCGGCGGTCTTATCGCCCACCGCCGCCTTCAGCGCCTCGTGGTCGCCGAACGGCAAATGTACGAAGCCCGGCATCAGCGGGCCGAAGCCCTTGACCATCTTCTCGCTGCCGGACGCGGCGATGGCACCGGTGGAGCGGCCGTGGAACGACCCCTCGAAGGTGATGATCTCGGTCCGCTCGGGCTGACCCTTTTCATAGTGGTACTTGCGCGCCATCTTGATAGCGCATTCGATGGCTTCCGTTCCGGAATTGGTGAAAAACACCGTGTCGGCGAAAGTCGCGTCGACCAACTTGGCCGCCAGCGCCTCTTGCTGCGGTATCCTGTAGAGGTTCGAGGTGTGCCACAGCTTGCCGGCCTGCTCGGTCAGCGCCCGGACCAGCCGAGGGTTTGCGTGACCCAGAATATTCACGGCGATACCCGCCCCCATATCCAGAAAACGTCGGCCCCTGTCGTCCACGATCCAAGTGCCTTCGCCTTTGACGAAGGTCAGGGGTGCACGGTTATAGGTGGGCAGGACATTTGGGATCACGGCGGTTGCTCCTCGGTTAAAAGAGATAGCTGTTTGACGCATCGCGGACCCCAAGTCAATTCTTGCCTGCACGGGACCGTTCCGCCCGCGTCAGGCCTTGAGCCGGTATCCAGTGCGGAACCAGTTCCAGCACAGGGCCGCAATCGCGGCGCAAAGCGCCAGATTGAAAGCAAGCCCAACCACCGGATCGGTGTCTGAGACTCCCAGAACCCCGTATCGCATGCCGTCGATCAAATAATGTATCGGGTTCAACTGTGTGATCTTCTGCATTGCGGGCGGCAGAGCCTCGATGCTGTAGAAAGTGCCGGACAGGAAGCTCAGCGGGGTCACTATGAAATTGGTAAAGGCGTTCAACTGGTCGAATTTTTCGGCTAGTATGCCGATCACCACCCCCACCAGCCCCAGCAACAGGCTGGCCAGCAGCACGAAGGCCGTCATCCAGAGCGGATGGGCGATGGTCAGCCCGATCGGAACGAAGATCGCCAGAACAATCAAAACGGCGACCATGGCGCCGCGCGCAACCGCTGCAACCGCATAGCCCGTCACCAGTTCCGCCGCAGACAGCGGCGGCATCAGAGTGTCGACGATATTGCCCTGTATCTTGGCGAGCAGCAAAGAACTGGCAGAGTTGTTGAACGCGTTCTGGATGACCATCATCATACAGATGCCCGGAGCCAGATAGAACAGGAACGGAACGCCTGCCATTTCGCCGCGCTGCTGACCGAAAGCCAGATTGAAAATGACCACGAACAGCACGGCGGTGACCACCGGCGCCAACAGGCTCTGCATCCAGATCGAGACAAAGCGCATGATCTCGCGTTCGCTCAATGTGTACAGGCCGATCCAGTTGACCCGCCCGAACTGCCGTACGCCCTGTTCGATCTGCTTTTTTTGCTGCAATTCCACTGACCGACCCCGAAAATTGTATTCACAACCTTGTAACCGACACAACAAAGGTTACAATAGTTTGGATTTTGTATTTTCCCGCCGTTTTGAACCCTATGTGGCGAATGAGCCGGAAACCGATGTGGAGTTTGGAAATATGTCCTGGACCGACGAGCGCGTTGATCTGTTGAAATCTATGTGGGGCGAAGGCAAATCCGCCAGCCAGATCGCCAAGGAACTCGGTGGCGTGACGCGCAACGCCGTTATCGGCAAAGTGCACCGGCTCGGCCTCTCGAACCGCACAGCTCCGGCCAAGGCGAAGGAAGCTGCGCCCGCCAAGGAAAAACAACCCGCCGCGGCGGCAAAGCCGGCGCCGCAGCCTGCCCCGAAACCCGCTGCCGCAGCCGAAACGAAACCGGTCGAAAAGCCGCTGAACATCCCGCCGCGCAAGCCGATCATCACCGCCGGCCAGCCGCTGCCTCCGCAGCCGTCCACCTCCGAGATCAGCGAAGAGGCTCTGGCCAATGTCGCGGCGATCGAGAAGAAGGCGAAGAAGCTGAAGCTTATGGAACTGACCGAGCGCACCTGCAAATGGCCGGTCGGCGATCCCGCGACGCAGGACTTCTGGTTCTGCGGCCTGGTGTCCGAGCAGGGGAAACCGTATTGCGAGGCGCATAACGCGGTGGCTTTCCAGCCAATGTCGGCGCGACGCGACCGCCGCGCGCGCTGATACTGGACCACAAACTTGCAGGATTAGTGGATTTTTCCGGAAAATCGCCTATCTTTAAGTCATGATCAAATACACGCTCAAATGCGAAAAAGACCATACGTTCGACAGCTGGTTCCAGTCGGCGGAGGCTTTTGACAAGCTGCTGTCGGCAAGAATGATCACCTGCGCGGTCTGCGGCGCGCTGGGTGTTGAAAAGGCGATCATGGCGCCGCGCGTAAAGCCTGCTAGGTCTCGTGCGCAAGAACAGGGCGATGGCCCCCTGTCGGCTCCGGCATCGCCCGCCGAACAGGCTATGGCGGAAATACGACGCCAGATCGAGGCCAGTTCAGAGGACGTCGGCGACAACTTCGCCGCAGAGGCCCGCGCGATCCACGACGGCACCAAGCCCGAACGGTCGATCATCGGGCGCGCCAAGCCGGAAGAGGCTACATCGCTAATCGAGGACGGCGTTCCCGTCGTGCCCTTGCCTTGGGGCAACAAGCGTACCAATTAACCAGTAGAACAAGCCCACCCTCCGGGTGTGCGACGCATTGCCGGCGGAGCGTGCTTTTGCTTGCCCTCACCCAAATTCCCGCGTAAGACGCGGCCAGTTAAAACGCGCCCGGGAAAGTGTGAAATGTCCCTCGTAGTCATGAAATTCGGCGGCACATCCGTGGCGGATTTGTCCAAAATAGCAAATGCCGCCCGCAAGGTGCAGCAAGAAGTTGAAAACGGCCACAACGTGATCGTGATCGTGTCCGCCATGTCCGGCAAGACCAACGAACTGGTCGGCTGGGTGTCGGAAACCTCGACATTCTACGATGCCCGAGAATATGACGCCGTCGTGTCGTCGGGAGAAAACGTAACTGCGGGCCTTATGGCTCTGACACTACAGGAAATGGGTGTCGCGGCACGTAGTTGGCAAGGCTGGCAGGTTCCGTTGCAGACGAACTCCGCCCATGGCGCCGCGCGAATTCTGGACATCCCCTGCGAGAACCTGAACTCCAAGTTTGACCAAGGTATGAATGTCGCCGTGGTCGCCGGTTTTCAGGGCGTCTCGCCGGAGGGCCGGATCACGACGCTCGGCCGTGGCGGATCGGACACAACCGCCGTTGCCTTCGCGGCCGCCTTCAAGGCACAGCGCTGCGATATCTACACGGACGTGGACGGGATCTATACCACCGACCCGCGCATCGTGTCGAAGGCGCGGAAGATGGAAAAGATCTCTTATGAAGAGATGCTGGAACTGGCGTCGCTCGGCGCCAAGGTTTTGCAGACACGCTCGGTCGAACTGGCGATGCGCTACAAGGTGCCGCTGCGTGTTCTGTCGAGTTTTGAAGACGATATATCCGAAACTGCGGGCACCTATGTGTGCGACGAGGAGGAAATCATGGAAGATAACGTAGTCAGCGGCGTCGCCTATTCCCGCGATGAAGCGAAAATCACCCTTGTGTCCGTGGCCGACCGCCCCGGCGTTGCCGCCGCGATCTTCGTGCCACTGGCCGAGGCCGGCGTAAACGTCGATATGATCGTCCAGAACATCTCGGAAGAAGGCCGCACGGACATGACCTTCTCCTGCCCCACCAACGAGATCGCGCGCGCGCAAAAGGCGCTGGAGACAGCGAAGGGGTCCGGCACCATCAATTTCCACGGACTGGTCGTGGACGATCTGGTGGCCAAGGTGTCGATCGTCGGCGTCGGCATGCGCAGCCATGCCGGTATCGCGGCGAAAATGTTCGAGGTTCTGGCCAAGGAGGGTGTGAACATTCGCGTCATTACAACCTCCGAGATCAAAGTTTCTGTACTGATCGACCGGAAATATATGGAATTGGCCGTCCGCGCGTTGCATGATGCTTTCGAACTCGAAAAAGCAACATAAAGCTAGGATTTCATGCCCAAACCCGGAAGTGATTCCCGAGAACTGTTAAGAAGACTGCGCGCCACCCTCGCCGAAGACAACGAGGGTCAGGAACGGCTTGACCATATTACCCAGATTGTAGCCCAAGGTATGGGCACCGAGGTCTGCTCGATATATCTGCGCCGCGACGCGCAGACGCTGGAACTGTGCGCGACAGAGGGGCTCAAGAAAGAATCAGTTCACCAGACGCGCATGCGTTTTGGCGAAGGCTTGGTCGGGCGCATCGCCAAGGAAGCCCGCGCCATAAACGCCGAGAATGCAAACCGCGAAAAAGGCTTCCGCTACATGCCGGAAACCGGGGAAGAACGCTATTCCTCGCTGCTCGGTGTGCCGATCCAGCGACTGGGAGAGATTCTCGGCGTCTTGGTGGTTCAAAACAAACAGCCGCGCTTTTATTCCGACGACGAGGTCTACGCGCTGGAAATCGTGGCGATGGTTATCGCCGAAATGAAAGAACTGGGCGCGTTTGTCGGCGAGGGCGACGCCATGTCGGCACCGCACCAGCGCCCGTTCCTGTTCAACGGCACCACCGGGCAGGAAGGCGTGGCCGAGGGAGTGATCGTTCTGCACGATCCGCAGATTGTCGTATCCAATCCGGTCACCGACGACCCCGAGGCGGAAAAGGCGCGCCTGCAGGATGCCATGAACCAACTGCGCATTTCCGTTGACGACTTGCTGGGCGCGAATATTAAGGTCGGAGATGAGGAACACCGAGACGTGCTGGAAGCCTATCGCATGTTTGCGAATTCCAAGGGTTGGGTTTCACGGCTGGAAAGCAGTATCGACAGCGGTCTGGCCGCGGAGGTCGCGGTCGAAAAGGAACAGTCCGCCACCCGCGCCCGCATGGCGCGCGTCCCCGATCCTTACCTGCGAGACCGGTTGCACGATCTCGACGACCTGTCGAACCGCCTGCTGCGCCTGCTGACCGGACAGGGGCGCCACTCCTCCGACAAGTTGCCGGAAAACCCGATCCTCGTTGCGCGCAATATCGGCCCCGGCGAATTGCTGGAATACGGCAAGAAACTGAAGGGGATCGTGCTGGAGGAAGGCTCGGTCGGGTCTCACGCCGCCATCATCGCGCGCGCTTGGGCGATCCCGATGGTAATCCACGCCACAAACATCACCCGCGAGGCGCTTAACGGCGACGCTATCCTTGTCGACGGCGATCAGGGGCTGGCGCATCTGCGTCCAGACGACAGCGTCACCAACGCCTTCCGCGACAAGATCGCGATGGTGTCCGAAGCGCGCGAAAAATTTGCTGCTATCCGCGAGGAACCGGCAGAAACGCTGGACGGCGTCACTATCAGCCTGATGATGAACGCCGGTCTGATGCTGGATTTGCCCAGCCTTGAAGGCTCGGGAGCCGAAGGCGTTGGCTTGTTCCGTACGGAATTGCAGTTCCTGATGCGCAGCGCCGTGCCGCGCCGCAACGAGCTTGCGGAAACCTATTCGCGTGTAATGGATGCCGCCGCTGGCAAACCGGTGGTGTTCCGGACGCTCGATATCGGATCGGACAAGGTACTGCCCTTCTGGAAACCGCAAGACGAGCCCAACCCTGCCATGGGCTGGCGTGCAATCCGACTGGGGCTGGACAAACCCGGACTGATGAAAATGCAGATCCAGGCGCTGCTTCGCGGAGCCAAAGGCCGGCCATTGCGTGTAATGTTCCCGTTCATCGCGCAGTTCAACGAATTCCGCGATGCCCGCGCTCTATTTTTCAATGTAGTCGAATCGGAAAAGCGGCTCGGTCATACCATGCCGTCAGAAATCAAGATCGGCGCGATGCTGGAAACACCTAGCCTTGCCTTTGCGCCCGACCGGTTTTTTGAATTATGCGATTTCATATCGATCGGCGGCAACGACCTGAAACAGTTCTTTTATGCAGCCGACCGTGAAAACGAGCGGGTGCGCCGCCGCTATGACACCCTGAATGTGAGTTTTCTGACCTTCATCGGCCAGATCGCAGAGCGCTGCAAGTCCTTCGACACGCCACTGAGTTTCTGCGGCGAGGATGCCGGTCGTCCACTCGAGGCGCTGTGCCTTGCCGCCATGGGCCTGCGCAGCTTGTCCATGCGACCAGCCTCGGTCGGTCCGGTCAAGGATATGATCCGCAGACACAACCTGAATGAAGTCCGCGCAGTGATTGACGCGGCCTTCGCCTCGGGCGAGCAGTCGGTGCGGCCGGCGCTGATGGCTTATCTGGAAAAAACCGACGCCTGATCGGCCTTGCCGATAAGACCTGACACACCGTCAAAAGCGCCTTCCTGCAACGCATGATACAGTAACCGGTCCGGGTTTGTCGGTGGAGGAAAGGTCAGGAAATCGGCCTTGGCGAAACCGAAACGGCTGTAATAAGGCGCGTCGCCGACCAGTATGACGCGGGTCCAGCCAAGCTCTTTGGCGCGCGCCATGCTTTCCTTGATCAGCAAGGCGCCCAGACCCTCGCCCTGATGGGTCGGGTGTACTGCCACGGGACCCAGCAAAAGCGCAGGCCAACGCTCTTCTCCGATCACGACCGGCCAATAACGGATCGCCCCGCCGACTGTTCCGTCGACGTCGCGCGCCACCAGACACAGGTCCGCGACGGGCGCTATTCCTTCGCGCAAGCGATAGGAGCTCAACGCCTCGCGGCCCGGAGCAAAGCTCAGGTCGAACAGGTATTCCACGTCCCAGATATCATCCGGATTTTCTTGGCTCAGCCGGAACATGCTCTGCCCCTGAATGTTGGTCTGGTCTTGGCGATAGCATGGCGCTAAGTCATATTCAAACAGCAAGGATGCCCGTTAATGTATTATTCGACAGACAAGAATGACCATGGTTTGCCGCACAACCCGTTCAAGGCCATCGTCTCACCACGCCCGATCGGCTGGATTTCCACCATCGACGCCCAGGGACGCGCCAATCTGGCCCCATATTCGTTCTTCAACGCTTTCAGCGACACGCCCCCGATGGTCGGTTTTTCCGCCGATAGCCGCAAGGCGGGTCTGGACGAACCCAAGGACAGCCCGACAATCATCCGCGAGACCGGAGAGTTCTGTGTCAATATCGTCAGCTATGCGCTGCGCGACGCGATGAACATCTCCAGCGGCATCTACCCGCGCGGTCAGGACGAGTTCGAACTGGCGGGCCTGACCAAGGGCCGCTCGAAGGTCGTGGCCGCGCCCTACGTCAAGGAAAGTCCGGCGGTGCTGGAATGCAAACTGTTCAAAATGGTGGACCTGCCCGGCAGTTACACCCTGGTCATCGGCCATGTCGTCGGCGTGCATATCGACGACGCATATATCAAGGACGGCTTGCTGGACGTGACCGGCTATCAACCGTTGGCGCGACTGGGCTATCGCGACTATGCTGCGGTGACGGAAGTGTTCCCGCTGGACCGGCCCGGCCAGCGCTGAGCAACGGAATACAAGAGAAAGATCGAAGGGAAAGACCATGGAAACTGTAATCGGCGTGATCGGCGGCAGCGGAGTATACGACATTGACGGGCTGGAGGGTGCGGAATGGCGCGCGGTTGACAGCCCCTATGGTGCGCCCTCGGACAAGATGCTGTTCGGAACGCTTCAGGGCGTTCGGATGGTGTTCCTGCCGCGGCACGGGCGCGGGCACGTCCAGACGCCAAGCACCGTCAACTACCGCGCCAATATCGACGCGCTGAAACGCTCCGGCGTCACCGATGTGGTTTCCGTATCGGCCTGCGGATCGTTTCGGGAGGAGATGGCGCCGGGCGATTTCGTCATCGTCGACCAGTTCATCGACCGCACTTTCGCGCGGGAGAAATCCTTCTTCGGGCCCGGCTGCGTGGCGCATGTGTCGCTGGCGCATCCGACCTGCCCGCGTCTGGGCGCTGCCTGCGCCGAGGCCGCTCGCGCCGAAGGCATCACGGCCCACGAAGGCGGCACATATCTGGCCATGGAAGGCCCGCAGTTTTCCACCCTCGCCGAAAGCCGGATGTACCGCGAAGTCTGGGGCTGTGACGTCATCGGCATGACCAATATGCCGGAGGCCAAACTGGCCCGCGAAGCCGAGCTTTGCTATGCCTCTGTCGCCATGATCACCGATTACGACAGCTGGCACCCCGATCACGGCGATGTCGATGTCTCCAAGGTCATCGCCACGCTGATAGGAAATTCTGCAAAGGCCAAGGGCCTTGTCGCCCGCCTGCCAGGCCTGTTGGGCAAGGATCGCGCGCCCTGCCCGCACGGCTGCGACCGGGCGCTTGAATACGCAATCCTGACCCAGCCCGAGATGCGCGATCCGGCAATGCTGGCGAAACTCGATGCAGTCGCGGGGCGTGTACTATGACGAAGGACATCCGCGACTATATCCGCACCATCCCCGATTTCCCGCACGAGGGCATCCTGTTCCGCGATGTCACGACCCTGTTCGGCGACGCGCAAGGCCTGCGCCTGTCGGTCGACCTGATCGTCGAGGCCTGCCGCGACAAGGCCATCGACAAAGTGGCCGGTCTGGAAGCGCGCGGCTTCATCCTCGGCGGCGCGGTGGCGCACCAGCTTGGTCTCGGCTTCGTGCCGATCCGCAAGGCAGGCAAGCTGCCCGGCGCGACGATCTCCGAGCATTATGCGCTGGAATACGGCACTGCGACCATGGAGTTGCACGACGACGCGCTACAGGCCGGCGAGAGAATCCTGCTGGTCGACGACCTGATCGCAACCGGCGGCACAGCGGCTGCAGGCATCAAGCTGGTTGAACGGCTCGGCGCGCAGGTGGTGCAGGCGAGTTTCATTATTGATCTGCCGGATCTGAAGGGGCGGGACGTGGTTGAGAAGATGGGCGTGCCTGTGCAGGTGCTGTGTGCTTTCGAGGGGTTGTGAGGCGGCTTGATCAGCTTGTTCCCGACATAAGACCACACGGAGTAGATCACCTCTTTGCCCGTGGCGGACTTAAAACTACGCAAACTATGGCAATTAGAGTGAAATAGTCATTCGCTGGGCCGCGCTCCGGCAACAGTTTTCCTGATAACGCTGACACTTTGATCGCATATCAACGGCAACTGGATGCGCTGAGGATAAGCAGTGCCGTGGATTTCAGTCGAACGGCACTGCAGGACTTCCGCGGCTTCGACGTTAAGTAGTCTTAGCCATCAACATAAAAAAGCAAACCGCAGAGGAAGATGTTAGCATCATGATGCATCCCCATCAGAACATAACCATCGCGGCAGACATGGGTCGGCGTCCCGGCGACGGGTACAGCGTAAGGCGCCTGCGTGCCGCCTGGGCCATCGACATAGACTTCTGAGAGCGGCTGCCAGTTCGGGTCAGGTGAAGGATTACGGAAGCTGGGAAGCTCTTTGCCGATCTCGACACATGTGAAAGTGTTATTTGGAACGTCATATGCCGTTATATAAGCATTTGGCCCACACCAATTCATCGACGGACCTGTATAGCCAGGAACGCGCAATCTCTCATCCGCACCGCTCGGCCACTGGCGCGTTGGCAACTGCCCGCCAGACCCGGGCGCGCTGACAAAAATGTTCTTTACCTCAAACCAAGTCGACAGCACAGGGATGC
Source organism: Paracoccaceae bacterium (assembly GCA_024640245.1). Classification (GTDB taxonomy): domain Bacteria; phylum Pseudomonadota; class Alphaproteobacteria; order Rhodobacterales; family Rhodobacteraceae; genus Amylibacter. Next base: position 35,042 of record JAHEFH010000011.1, read on the forward strand.
AAATGGTGTAGCCGTTGTCATACCG
>JAHEFH010000115.1:0-7728 GCA_024640245.1 Paracoccaceae bacterium
TCGTCCTTGGCGTAAACGCGGTGCGCGCCCTGCGTCAGGCGGAACAGCGGCGGGCAGGCGAGGTAGAGGTGGCCCTGATCGATCATCGGGCGCATCTGGGTGAAGAAGAACGTCATCAGCAGGGATGCGATATGCGCGCCGTCCACGTCCGCATCCGTCATGATGATGATCTTGTCATAGCGCAGGTCCTCGATGTTGAAGCGCGTGCCGGTCTGGACGCCGAGCGCCTGACAGAGGTCGCTGATCTCGTTGTTCGAGGACATCTTGTTGCTGGCCGCGCCGAGCACGTTGAGGATTTTTCCGCGCAGGGGCAGCAGGGCCTGATTCTTGCGGTTGCGGGCCATCTTGGCAGAGCCGCCCGCGCTGTCGCCCTCGACGATGAACAGTTCGGTGCCGTCGCGGTTGGTGGCGGAACAGTCCACCAGCTTGCCGGGCAGGCGCAGTTTCTTGGTCGCGGTCTTGCGCTGGGTTTCCTTTTCGGCACGGCGGCGCAGGCGTTCCTCTGCCTTCAGCACCAGATAATCGAGGATCGCGCCCGCCGATTTGGTATCGTTGGCCAGCCAGTTGTCGAAATGGTCGCGGACGGAGTTTTCCACAAGGCGTGCGGCCTCGACCGTTGCAAGCCGATCCTTGGTCTGGCCCACGAACTCCGGTTCGCGGATGAAGCAACTGACCAGCGCGCAGCCACCGGACATGATGTCCTCGCGGGTGACCTGCGCCACCTTCTTGTTGCCGATCAGTTCGCCGTGGGCGCGGATGCCCTTGAGGATCGCGGCCCAGAAGCCGCCCTCGTGCGTGCCGCCTTCGGGCGTGGGGACGGTGTTACAGTATGACTGGATGAAGGCGTCGCGGGCGGGCGTCCAGTTGATCGCCCATTCCACCGAACCGGCCTTGTCCGCGCCGAATTTCTCGGCGAACTGGACCTTTCCGGCAAAGGGTGCGTCGGCATAGGTGGCAGAGCCCTCCAGCCGTTCCTTGAGGTAATCCGCCAGACCGCCGGGAAAGTGGAAGGTGGCGGTGGCGGGGGTGTCGTCGTCCTTGGTCAGAAGTTCGGGCGCGCATTTCCAGCGGATTTCAACACCCGAAAACAGGTAGGCCTTTGACCGGACCATCGTGAGCAGGCGCTTCGGCTTGAAATGCGGGTTGGAGCCGAAGATCTCGGCGTCCGGATGAAAGGTGACAGAGGTGCCGCGGCGGTTCGGTGTCGCGCCAAGGTTCTGCAACGGGCCTTGCGGTTTCCCGCGCGAGAACTCCTGCGCGTAGAGCACTTTGTTGCGCGCCACCTCGACCCGGACGTGATCCGACAGGGCGTTGACCACCGATATGCCGACGCCGTGCAGGCCGCCGGATGTCTGGTAGGCCTTGCCGCCGAACTTGCCGCCGGCGTGCAGCGTGCAGAGGATGACCTCGAGCGCCGAGATTTTCGGGAATTTCGGGTGCGGATCGATCGGGATGCCTCGGCCGTTGTCCGTGACGGTGACCGAGTGGTCGGCGTGCAGTTCGACCTCGATCCGGTTTGCATGGCCCGCGACCGCCTCGTCCATGGAGTTGTCCAGCACCTCTGCCACGAGGTGGTGGAGCGCGCGTTCGTCGGTGCCGCCGATATACATGCCGGGGCGTTTGCGGACAGGCTCCAGACCTTCGAGCACCTCGATGGATGAGGCGTCATAGGATTTCTGGGCAGCATCTTCTGCGAAGAGGTCGTTCGGGGCCATTCGGGCTCTTTTCTTGATTCTTGGTGTGCTCGTTTTGTCTATATTAGATCAGATCAGGGGCGGGTGGCACAAGATGTTGATTCCTGCAATTTGCAAGCGACCATTTGCCGGATGACTACACTTCGCTGTAAACTGAGCCATCCGGGAAATACTTCTTGCAGTCCGCAGGCCTTGGATAGCATTACTCTGTCACAGTTAAACCGTGGATGAACCGACCTTGAGATCACACCGCCAGATAGGAAAATCCCTGCTTGGCATGCAGACCACCCTTCCGCTGCTGGCGCTTGTCGCCAGCTATCTGGGGCACCTGCATCCGATTGGCGACAGTCTGGCCGTGTTCCGGCAATACCTTATCATCCTGACCGGCGGCTCGATTTTTCTGATGATCTTTCTCGGGCGGCGGTATCTGGCGGTGTTCTCCCTGACGGTCAGCTTCATGGCTTCGGTGCCGTTCCTTGTGCAGCTTGTGTTCTATGAACGGCTGGAGAGCAGCGACTTCGTGATCTACCAGAAAAACATGTCAGTCGATCTGAGCGATCAGGCTGCATTCATCGAGGACGTGAGGTCGGTCAATCCCGATTTTGCCGCGTTTCAGGAAGCTAGCAGCAAGAACCGCGCGCTGATCGAAAGTTTCGGGGATATCCTGCCCTATGTTCACTATTGCGGGGTCAAGCGCTGGACAGGGATTGCCATCGCCTCGCGCTGGCCGGTTATTCGAGGTACGGCGCAGTGCGAGCCTGATGTCAGAACGGCCTATATGCAGGTTGAAACGCCGAAGGGGCCTCTTTGGATCGTCTCGATCCACCAGAAGTGGCCGTGGCCCAATGTCCAGCCAGAGGAAAAAGCCGTTTTCCTGAATTTTTTGAGTAAGTTGGAGGGTGATATTGTTGTGGCGGGCGACTTCAACATGGTGCCGTGGTCCTATACGATGCAGGAATACGAGCGGGCCGCGAACGCGTCGCTGATCCCGGGATTACGCGGCAGCCTTCCGCTGACGTGGGACGTTTTCTGGATACCGATCGACCATATCCTGTTGGCGGACGGGTTTCGCGGCAGCGCCGAGATGCGCGGATTTTTCGGGTCGGACCATCGCGGCATCGTCGGCCGGTTCAATGTCCGCCCGATCAGCAGGATCACTCCGGTGAAGTCGGACACGGCAAGCTAGGCAGACCGACCAAATCCGCTACTCGGCCAGAACCGTCCTGATCGAGACCTCGTGCGTAAGGGTTCTGTGCACCGGGCATTTGTCGGCGATTTCCATCATGCGCGTGCGCTGATCGTCCGTCAGGGTGCCGCTCAGGTGAACGGTTCGCGTGAACCGGCTGACCATGCCTTCGGTTGACGCGCAAGTCTCGCAGTCCTTCGCATGTATTTTGTCATGCGTGACGTCTACATAAATGTGCTCCAGCGGCCATTCCTTACGGTTCGCGTACATTCGCAGCGTAATCGAGGTGCAGGCCGCGAGTCCTGCCGAGACCAGCTGGCTCGGCGTCATTCCGAGGTTGGAGCCGCCATCAGAGACGGGTTCGTCGGCCAGTATGTGGTGGAGCGGTCCCGCCGAGATATCCTGCAGGTACCCGTCCGGAGCGGATTCGGATGACCGGACGATCCCCTCGGGTGCGCCTGCGGTGGGTGCGCGCGGCGACAGTTCGATGTAGCGTGACGCCCATGCCGCGATAACTTCGGCGGCGTATTCTGCGTCTTTTGGCTGTGTGATCAGGTGGTCGGCCTTGTCGAGCGTGACGAAGCTCTTGGGGTGTCTGGCGGCCTGAAAGATTTCTGCGGCGTTATCGATGCCCACGACCTCGTCGACGGGCGAGTGCATCACCAGCAATGCGCTGTCGAGCTTGCGGATGCGCGGCAGGAGGTTGGCCGACGATACATCGTCGAGGAAGGACTTGCGGATCGTGAAAGTCCGGTCAGCGAGACAGACTTCCGCCGCACCCTTTTCCTCGATTTCGCGGAGGCTCGCGCCAAGTTTTTTCAGGACATGTCCCGGATCGGAGGGTGCGCCGATGGTGACCACTGCCCTGACAGAGGGAATCTCGCCCGCTGCACGCAGGACTGCCGCGCCTCCCAGGGAATGGCCGATTAGCAGTTGCGGTGCGCCGACGGTTTCTTCCAGATATTTTGCCGCCAGAACAAGGTCTTCTATATTGGAAGAGAAGTCGGTGTTGGTGAATTCGCCGCCCGAATGGCCCAGTCCGGTGAAATCGAAGCGCAGCACAGCAATCCCCATGCTGGCAAGCCGCTGCGAGATGCGCCGCGCCGCTGCGATGTCCTTGGAACAGGTAAAGCAGTGGGCGAAAATTGCCGTGGTCTGCAATTTGCCTTTCGGCCGGTCCAGCCGTGCTGCCAGCATTTCGCCGGAGTGGCCTGCAAACGTTACCTTCTCGTGTGTCATGGCGGTCCCTTCAACGTGCTGTCAGTCTGATGCGGAGGGGCGATATTGGCAAGTCCGTGCGGCGGCACGTCACGGTGACGTGACAGGTTGTTTGACGCGACACTCCACCGGACTTGGGGTTTTACCACATAGCAGCCTTCGGGCTGAAAAGGATACTGAATGCTTACACCCGAAGAATTCCGCGAGATTTGCCAGTCCTCGCTGCCCATTGTGCCCTGGATGGATAGCGGATTGAGCCGCCTGCCGGGGATGAAGCCGCTTGACGAGGCGGACTGGCTGATGACCGATGATGCCTTCGCGCGGCAGATGGCGTATCGCGACTGGCTGGTGGCGCACCGTCATGCCGAGGTCGTGGCGGAAACCGCCGCGGCGGACGAGGCGGCGCAGGAGTTGCTGGGCATGTTGCTTGAGGCGGTGGCCTTTTTGCCCGGTTATCAGGTCGTGGAAGGGGTGGTTCTGCGCCCCGACGGCGTGCAGGTGACTGTCAGGCGGGATGACCCCATGACGACGATCGGACGTCTGACCCAGGACGATTTCTGCCTGCTGTTGCCGCGGGACGGCGAGCATGTGCTGGCTGCGGCAGTGCTGTGTTTTCCGGCAAGCTGGACCCTGAGCGAAAAAATCGACCGGCCGATGATGCGGATACACCGGCCCGTAACGGAGTATGACGATGATGTCGGTCTGCGGGTGCAGCGTATGATGGACCGGATACAGGCGGGAACCGTGATGTACCGCGCCAACGCATTGGTTTACGAGAATCCCGACTTGCACCAGCCGCGTAGCGAGGTTGCGCCGAAGGTTTTGAAAAACCCGCGGTCGAAACGTTGGGTCCGCGTCGAGCGCCAGACGATCCGCAAGCTCCCCCTGTCGGGCGCGATTGCCTTCGGGATACACACCTTTCTGGTGCCGGTTGAAAACCTGAGCCCGGAGCAGAGGGACAGTTTTGTCCGGTTGAAATGAAAAAGGGCGCCACCGGGGCGCCCTTTTCCGAAACAATTGCCGTGATCAGCAGCTGTAGTACATGCCAAATTCGACAGGGTGCGGTGTGTGCTCGTATTTGTACACTTCCTGCCATTTCAGGTTCATGTAGCCTTCCAGCTGCGATTTGCTGAACACGTCGCCAGCCAGCAGGAAGTCCATGTCTTTTTCCAGCTCGTCCAGAGCTTCGCGCAGGGAGCCGCAAACGGTCGGGATGCCCGCCAGTTCTTCCGGCGGCAGATCGTAGAGGTCCTTGTCGTTGGCTTCGCCCGGATCAATCTTGTTCTTGATACCGTCAAGACCGGCCATCAGCAGTGCCGCAAAGCACAGGTACGGGTTGGCGGACGGATCTGGGAAGCGGGCTTCAACGCGTTTTGCCTTGGGCGATTCGGCCCATGGGATCCGGACGCAACCGGAGCGGTTACGGGCGGAGTAGGCGCGCAGAACAGGAGCCTCGAAACCCGGGATCAGACGCTTGTAAGAGTTGGTCGAAGGGTTGGTGATCGCGTTCAGCGCTTTCGCGTGCTTCAGGATGCCACCGATGAAATACAGCGCCTCTTGCGACAGGTCGGCGTATTTGTCGCCTGCGAAGATCGGTTTGCCGTCTTTCCAGATCGACATGTTGACGTGCATACCGGTGCCGTTGTCGCCATAGATTGGCTTCGGCATGAAAGTTGCCGTTTTACCGTAGGCGTGCGCCACGTTGTGGATCACGTATTTGTACTTCTGCAGTTCGTCGGCCTGCTTGGTCAGCGTGCCGAAAACAAGACCCAGTTCGTGCTGGCAGGACGCAACTTCGTGGTGGTGCTTGTCGACTTTCATGCCCATGCGTTTCATAGTCGAGAGCATCTCGCCGCGCAGGTCTTGTGCGGAATCGGTCGGGTTCACAGGGAAGTAACCGCCCTTGATGCCCGGACGGTGGCCGCTGTTGCCCATTTCGTATTCGGTGTCGGAGTTCCAGGACGCATCAACCGCGTCTACTTCATAAGAGACTTTGTTGATGGTATTGGAAAAACGCACATCATCGAACAGGAAGAACTCGGCTTCGGGACCCCAGTAGGAGGTGTCGCCGATGCCGGATGCGATCAGGTATGCCTCGGCACGTTCGGCTGTGGAGCGCGGGTCGCGTTCGTAGCTTTCACCGGTGTCGGGTTCGACAACCGAGCAATGCACGCAGAGTGTCTTCTCGGCGTAGAACGGATCCAGATACGTGGAGGACGTATCGGGCATCAGTTTCATGTCGCTTTGTTCGATGGATTTCCAGCCAGCGATGGATGAACCGTCGAACATGAAGCCTTCTTCAAAGAACTCTTCGTCTACTTCGTCAACAATCACAGTCACGTGCTGAAGTTTGCCGCGCGGATCGGTGAAGCGGATGTCGACATACTCGACTCCTTCTTCTTCAATCAGCTTTACTACGTCTTTAGCGTTCATTTCTATTCCCTCTGAATTGATTAAAGTGTGGGGGGTTACAGGGCGTCGACGCCGTCTTCGCCAGTCCGGATGCGGATGGCTTGTTCGACGTTCGAGACAAAGATTTTGCCGTCACCGATTTTCTCGGTGCGGGCCGCGCCGATGATGGCTTCGATTGCGGCATCCAGCTGGTCATCCGCTAGGACAACCTCGATTTTGACTTTGGGCAGGAAGTCCACGACATATTCCGCGCCACGGTAAAGCTCGGTATGGCCTTTCTGACGGCCGAAACCCTTGGCCTCGATCACGGACAGGCCCTGAACGCCAACTTCTTGCAGAGCCTCTTTAACTTCGTCCAGCTTGAACGGCTTAATGATAGCTTCGATTTTCTTCATATGACGGGACTCCTCATTGACGTGGATCACTGGACCTCTGGATCATCACCTTTTAACGTCAATAGCAATTGAGGGTGCCGGCAGGACCGCGGAGCAGTCTGTGATTCACCAGCTTGTGCCCATTAAATAGGCAATTCGCCTAATTTTTAATCGATATGGATTCTGACATGACAGATCTGCTGACAGCCGCCCAAATGAAGGCCACCGAACAAGCCGCGATCGACAGCGGCGAAGTTACCGGACTGGAGCTGATGGAACGCGCGGGCCGGGGCGTTGTCGAGGCAATTTTCGACGCATGGCCGGAACTGGCGAAAACCTCTCACAAGGCGGTGGTTCTGTGCGGGCCGGGCAACAACGGCGGCGACGGGTTTGTCGTGGCGCGGCTCTTGAAGGAGTGGGGCTGGACTGTGGATGTGTACCTTTACGGGGATGCCGAAAAACTGCCGGAAGATGCGCGGACAAATTTCCTGCGATGGAGCGGTTTGGGGAGCGTTAAGGCCTTCGATGGCGACACGTTCAGTTTGCAGGAGGACCACGGCGCGGCGGTTTTCGTCGATGCGGTTTTCGGCACCGGTTTGACGCGTGCCTTCGATCTTTATCCGCAGGTCCATGAGGCTTTGTCGCGGCTTGGGGCCGTTCGTCCGCATGTCCTGGCCGTCGATATGCCCAGCGGAATGTGTTCGGACAGCGGATATTTCCTCGGTCGGGCGAGGCCCGGGCGTTTTGCTGACCTGACGGTTTCCTTCCACACCGAAAAAACCGGTCACAGATTGAGTGATGCGGAAACCTGCTGCGGCAGGGTGGTCGTCAAGGATATTGGGCT
>JAHEFH010000115.1:7828-9765 GCA_024640245.1 Paracoccaceae bacterium
CGCCCGGCAAAGGCCCGGCCTATTCCAAGGTGGATGCGACGCGGGAAGCCGCGGCGCGGGCGGGGTGTGTCGTGCTTTTCAAGGGCGCGGATACGGTGATTGCCGCGCCCGACGGTGATTGTGCCATAAACTCGGCCTTTTACGACCGCGCGGCGCCGTGGCTGGCGACTGCCGGTTCGGGCGATGTTCTGGCGGGTTTTATCACCGGACTGATGGCTCGGGGCCTGCCGCCAATGCAGGCGGCGGAGGCGGCGTCATGGCTGCATGTGGAGTGCGCCCGCAGCTTCGGCCCCGGTCTGATCGCCGAGGATCTGGCGGAACAATTGCCAGAAGTTTTCCGCGATTTGGGGTTGTAGTGCTTTTTCCCCTTACCAAGCCAAAAAAGCTTTGCTAGAAGGGCGCGGATTTGGCGCTGCTGCGCCGGATCATCGTGCGGGTGTGGCGGAACTGGTAGACGCACCAGATTTAGGTTCTGGCGCCGCAAGGCGTGGGGGTTCAAGTCCCTTCACCCGCACCATTTCGTTTTTGCCAGATTTTTCGGCTGCTATCGGTCCGGATAGGTTCTATGAAAGACCTTCCGCACCGTATTAATCTGCTTTTTGCAGACACTTGACCGGTCAGGTCCAAACTCAGGGCGTTGTTATGCAACCGCAAATGTCTTTTCGGGGCCATGCCAGGGCCATTATTGTGCTGGGTCTGCCTCTGATCGGCAGTCATGTTGCCCAGATGGCGATAAACTTGGCCGATACCATGATGATGGGCTGGTATGGCGTGCCGGAGCTGGCGGCGTTGGTTCTGGCCAGTTCCCTGTTCTTCGTGCTGTTCGTGTCCGGTGCCTGCTTCGCCTTTGCGGTGATGCCGATGGTGGCGCGCGCCGCGGGAGCGGGAGACGACCGGCAGGTGCGGCGCGTGACGCGGATGGGTTTCTGGACGTCCGGCATTTATACAGCCGTGATGACACCGGTCTTTATCTGGTCGGGGCCGTTGTTTCAGGCATTGGGGCAGGAGGCTTCGATCAGCCTGCTGGCGCAGGATTACTTGCGGATTCTGGTGATCGGCTTCTTGCCGTCGCTGCTGACCATGGTGATGAAGAGCTATCTGGCCGCGATGGAGCGCACGCAGATCGTGTTCCTGATCGCTATCACTGGAACTTTTTTGAATATCTTCTTGAATTATGTACTTATTTTCGGACATTTCGGCGCGCCTGAACTGGGAATTACGGGAGCAGCTCTGGCCTCTTCGATTGTTCAGTGCCTGACATTTCCGGTCATGGCGGCCTATGCGGGATGGAAGATACCGCAACACCGGCTGTTGCAGCGGCTCTGGCGGCCGGATGCCGAGGTTTTCATGCAGGTCTTCCGTTTGGGCTGGCCGATCGGCTTGACAAGTCTGGCCGAGGTCGGGCTGTTCGCCGCCGCTGCTGTCCTGATGGGCTGGATCGGCACGTTCGAGCTTGCTGCGCACGGGATTGCGATGCAATGGGCTTCGATCACCTTCATGGTTCACCTTGGACTGGCCAATGTCGCGACGATCCGCGCCGGAAACGCCATGGGGCGGCAGGATCTCGCCGGATTGCGGCGCGGCGGCCTGGTTGTCACAGGAATATCGATGCTGTTTGCGGTGCTGATTGTGGCGGTTTTTCTGGTGATGCCGGAGCCGCTGATCTCGGTCTTTCTGGACAGAACGGAACCGGCGCGTGACCAGATCATCGTGATCGGGGTTATCTTGCTGGCCACGGCCGCGCTGTTCCAGCTGGCCGATGCGGCGCAGGTCCTCGCGCTGGGGCTTCTTCGCGGGGTGCATGACGCACGCGTCCCGATGATCTACGCCAGCGTCAGCTATTGGTTGGTCGGGTTGCCGGCGGGATACCTGCTGGCATTCCCGCTGGAGTTCGGCGCGGCAGGCGTCTGGCTGGGATTCGTGGCCGGACTGACGTT
>JAHEFH010000116.1 GCA_024640245.1 Paracoccaceae bacterium
ATGGTCAAAGGCCGCCGCTTTACAAATCAATAGTTGCGACGTCCACTGAAGCTTGCGTGGTTTTATTCAAAGACAGGTTTCCATGCGTCCGTCGGGTCGTATGAAGTCATGTCCGCAGCCAAATCGAGCGTGTCTTCGCCAAGCACCGCTTCAAGTAACTGACCATTTTCGGAGACCATGAAACTATGCACGCCGGTTTCACCGAATACGGCAGGTACCGCAAGCATGGCGTGACCGCCTACCATGTTCCCGTTGACAATATACTCCATTGCACCACCGGGAGCGGCATCAGACTGGTGTGTCAGAATACGGAAATAGTAGCCGAAAAATGGCTCGGGCGGTTGATCGGAAGTACCGTCGTTATAGCCGGTTGCCGAGGCGCGCGCGAACAATGCGCCGAACAGCGTGTCCTCTTCTGGCCAGAACAGACCATCCCGCGCGTCGGGTGAAGACGAGATAACCTGCTGTGCAAATTCCATTACGCCGTCGCCATCCATATCTGATTGTCGAAAGCTACTCTGAACTTCGACATAGGCTTCAAGCAGTTCGATGACTTCCAGTTCATTTCCGCCAATCTCACGCAGAAGGACTTCTTCGCGCCCGGCTTCGTTGTCAAATGACCATTGACCCTCTTCCACCTTCGCGACGGGCACCGGGAACAGCCAACCTTCGGCTCCAAGTGCAATCATCACAGATCCGTCTTCCTGCGGCTCAAAGCGATAGCCTTCTTGATAAAGCCCCAGCAGCGTCAACCTGTTAAGTTTATCTTCGACCGGATCACCGTCGGTTAGATAGTCTTCTGCTTCCTCTCCGAAAACCTCCAATACAGCCGATCTGTCTGCGGAACGAAGTCCGCTGATCAGGGCATCCAAAGTGGCCTGGGGCGTATCATATCGTGCGGGTTCCGCAAACGCCGAACCGGCCATAAAACAAGTTGCCAGTGCTGCTACAATGTTCGCAGTTCTCATCTCTTCAGCCCCTTCTCTTCATTTGTTTACCACTTGCTTTACCGCGGCTGGATGCCTTACGCGCCTTGTTCCCACTGGACTTTTTGGAGGTCGCTTTGGGTTTTTTGATCGATTGTGGCTTCGACGCTTTCTTAATTGGAGCTTTCTTGGCCGCGGGTTTTTTAACGTTTGGTACCTTGGCTTTTGCGGATGGCTTTACGGCTTTGCTCGCGTTGGGGCGATTGGTTTTGACCGCATCGCGATTTAGTTTTCCACCTCCCGCTGAAGCCTTGGTTTTGCGCAGCGCATCAGACTTTGCCAACCCACCATCGGGGCGTGATATGTCCGGCGCGCCAGACGCACCGGAAAGCTTGCTACGCAGCGCATCTGACTTGCTGTCGGATTTTTTAACCGGCAATTTGGACTTCCCGTCGCCGTCCCGCTTTGACGCAATTTTATCGCGCGCCTCTTTCGAGCGATTGTCGTTCGGTTTCCAACCACCATCAGGGCGACGGTCCCCGATATTACCTGAGCCTATAGTGTTGCCAATATTAACATTTCCATCGACATCGATGTCGATGTCCGGGCTTCGATAGATTGGTCCACCACCCCATCCGCCGCAATTCCGACAGCCCCAGTAATCGTTCCAATCATCATCGTTGTCGAAAATCGCGTCCATCACTGTAAAAGTACCAAAAGCGATCAGACCCGTCGTAAGTGCATCTCCGACGACATTGCTGTTGTCCTGAACATAGACGACGTCAGAGTCGTATTGAGGCACATAAACCACTTCAGGATCCGCTGGCTGAATGATGACGTCTTCCTCTGCAGTCACCTCTACGATCTGCTCCTCGCCCGAGACAAGCGCCCCCGAATTGATCGCCTGTCCCCTCATGGTTTGGACTGCTGCCATGACATCATCGGTCTGAGCCAGCATGGCGTCACCCATTGTCTCGGTCCATTCGATATGCAACGCCATATCTTCGACAACCTCCGGAAAAGCAATCGACAGAACCTCAACGCTCTCGTCCCATTCTTCTGCTTCGATTGCGGCTTGGAGCGTTTCGGGATCTTCTCCCTCGTTAACAGCAAGAAGCCGATCGCTTTTGATCACCTCCATCGGATTGGTCGATGCCACAAGAATTTGAATAAGCAGCGTGTCTGGATAAAGTGCCACCGGCGCAACCAAATTCTCCAGTTCAGCCTGTGTGAGCAGCGCGCCTTCCGTAACGGGCGCGTCCTCGACGTCCGCCGCATCTGACGTCTGGGCAACCGCTGTCGAAGACAGCACCATCAAAAATGCAGATAGAATTCCAAAAAACTTACACATAGACAGACCTCCCAAATCTGAAAAACGTTTCCTATAGTGCCACGAAAATCGTGGCGGCCAAAGGCTCTCTTTGCCAAAGTCCCTGGGTCTGGCACCAGCTTAACGAGCGCGCGGACCTTCAAACTATGATCAATTATCTAAGCGCGTGATCTTTGACCCCTCAATTGTCGCATTAGCCATGAGGCCCGCTTCATCAAAAACAAATCCTATCGTATCAGCTTTGATATTCGTCGTATCGACTTCTACGCTTGCGCCTGTTTCAATCACGGCAACCGAGCCATCTACACCCAGTTCAAAACCTTTCTTTGACTTAAAATTATCAAGGGCGTCTTGAGTCATGAACAAGATAACATATCCGTACGTTTGAAAGCCCGCCTGGGCGCCGATAGACAGGCTGACAGTGCGGTAGTAACCATCTTTCAAGTCCCCGACACGTAAAACTCCCTTTCCGACCTCACCACCGACTCCCAGCCCTGCTTTAGTGATTTTCGGAAAAATTAATTTCGCCACAGCTGAAGACGCCAGTTCTTTCGCAGCGGCATTTTCCTGATAAAGCTTTTCCAACGATGCGTTCGCCAGCGCATCTACCTCTGCGTTGTCCGCCGCGCTGACTGGCGTCACCGTCATAAGCGCCCAAAGTGTGAAAACACAGATGCAAAAAACAGATCTAAATACTTTGTTACGTTGTTCAGTCATAGTTCATTCTCCATCTCTCATTTTTCACATCAACTGCGAGTGATTGTTATGCCCGCCTGATGCTGTTTTGTTCTCACAAAGTTCATCTCACGCTTCTCGCAGAAGCATAGACAAAGCTTTTGGGTTCACCATCTCGATCTTACGAGGGCCCTTCTTGATCCAGCCATTTTTGGCAAAGAGTCCTAAAGCTGCGCTGACGCTGTTTCTCGAAGAATTTGACATATTTCCCAACTCTTGTTGCGAAATATGAATAACATCAGACTGTGTAAGTTCCCGAAGACGCAACAAAGACGCGGCCAGGCGCCACTCTGCTTTTGCCAAAAGCAGAATTGATACGGCCTCAATAGCCGACTTCAAATGGATGAAGGCAATCTGGCCAAATCTTCGACCTGCTGTGTGATCCAGTTCCTCGATGCGGTACATCGCACTGAGTGGAAGATAAAAAGCACTGCATTTTTCTCGTGCGTACAGAGTTGTGACCCGTGGGGTGCCCATCAGATATGGACCTTCGCCCATCCATAATCCGATACTGATGCGGCCAGCCAAAGACGGACCAACAATTGAAGACACAAGATCTACACTTAGACTGCCAGATAAAACGCAATAGATACCTCCGGGAGGATCGTCAAAATTGTAAACAACCTCACCTTCTTCAAACTTTTTGATGAACCCGAACTTTATAACCAGTGACTGGAAACCTGTCGGCTGATTTCCAAACCAGCCCGTCTTTCGAATAAAAGAAGGAAAGTCTTTTTCGTCCATTGGCCCGTTTCTCTATAGCATTTTCGCAACCTGAATAGCTGCAAACAGCTATGCGTAAGTGCCAAGTTTGTAATTGCTCGCGCAAAAGCCTTTCGGTCAAATATGGCGAGGCGCGTTTAAGTTGCCCCATCGTTCTGCAAGGTAATTTCGCGTTGGCTCAGCGGTTATGCTCGAAACGCCGCTGCTCATAGAACGGCGGCGCCACGAGTTACTCAAGGTTACTCACTAAAGCAATTGGCAATTGGTCAGTTTGAAGAGCCGCGTGGGTTCGCCATTTTGCTCATAGCGTCGTCAATCGCCACTTTTAGACTGAGGGTGTCCGCGCCTTGACGTGGTGGATGCTCCTGCAGGCTTTGCAGATGCGCTGCGAGAAACGGACCAGCGGCAGTGGGCGCCCACATCTTCTGTGCGAAGAATTTGCGACCTGCGTAACCCCATTCGTGGGATTGCGGGTCCATCTTTTCCATAGGGTCCATCAGCAAGTTGAAGACGTAAGGAACGCTGGGATAATACTTTTCATCCCACCAGCTACCCTCCGGCTTGATACCGATATGCATTTTCCAGGCATCGACGCGAACGGCCATCAGGTCCGTTTCATCGTAATAAAAGTATTCACGACGCGCTGATTTCTCAGTTTCACCTGTCCAGTAATCAAGGTTATTATACCCGTCGATGTGTACGTTGTATGTCGTCCCATTCATCTCGTGCCCGGACAGTAATTTGTCTTTAATGTCAGGCAGGCCAGCCGCAGCCGAGAGTGTTGAGAACAGATCTTCATGAGATTGAACACCGTTTGCGGTACGACCGGCGGGAATAGTCCCGGGCCACCGCACCAGTAGTGGAACGCGTACGCCTCCCTCCCAAGTCGTGCCTTTCTCACCTCGGAATGGAGCGTACCCTCCATCCGGCCACATCATCAGCTCATTTCCGTTGTCGGTCGAATAAACCACTATCGTGTTGTCTGTGACATCCAGCTCGTCAAGTTTGGCGAGCAACTGACCAACCTGTTCATCATGCTCGAGCATTTTTGCCCGAACTACATCAGATTCAGCGCGGCCTTCGTCAACGGCCATCTGTACATATTTATTTTGAGGGTGCGACCAGATGTGTATCGCAGTGGTGTTGAACCACAGGAAAAACGGATTGTCTTCTTTGCCTTTGCGATCAAGAAAATCTAACGCCTTATCCAGGACTTCTCCGTCGAAGGTCTCCATACGTTCGCGGGTTAGCGCACCTGTGTTTTCAATTCGCTGCTTCCCGACACGGCCCCACTTCGGGTGCTCCGCCGGATCATCCTCTTCTGTTGCCCATGTATGCAGCACACCTCGTGGGCCATACTTTTCAAGGTAGGAAGGATCCTTCTGACCGGGATAATCGAGCTGTTCCGGCTCCTCTTCTGCATTGAGGTGGTAAAGATTGCCAAACCATTCGTCGAACCCGTGGACGGTTGGCAAGAATTCGTTCCTGTCGCCCAGGTGGTTCTTACCAAATTGTCCAGTATTGTAACCAACCGATTTGAGAACTTCCGCGAGCGTCGGATCCTCTTTTTGTATTCCCCTGGTTGATCCCGGAATGCCAATGGTTGTCATTCCGGTGCGAACAGGAAGCTGTCCAGTCAGAAAAGCTGCGCGGCCAGCCGTACAACTCGGTTGCGCGTAATGATCGGTGAAAAGAATGCCGTCGTTCGCGAGACTGTCGATATTGGGTGTCCTGCCCATCATGCCGTGTGTGTACGCACCCACATTCCACATGCCGATATCATCGCCAAATATCACTACTATGTTCGGAGGTTTGCTTTCTTGGGCGAATGCGATTCCCGCACTCAAACCAAAAACAAGCGTGCCGGCAACAATACCCGGCAGATTTAGTCGTCCCGTCATTTAAGTTCTCCTTGTTACCACGTCGCAAACCGGGGACTAAAAAACCGTTTCCAGCCAACCGTTTTAGCAAGTAGTCAGATGAGAAAGTGTACAGCAAGCGGCCGTCAGTGGATGCACAAAATTGTGCGCCGATGCAGGTTTCGCAAAGCTCTGCTCTCCGGGAAACTTGGGTCTCCTTCGCAAATTACATCTGTCTGAACTTCAGCAGGAAGCTTAGATGTGTGCTTCGTGGCTATGTGCCGGGTTCCAGCAGCGGCACATGTTCGCTTATTCCGAAAAAACTGACCGTAGGGAGCTTAGAACAGGCGGCTTCGTCCGCGACTGAGACCTTCCTGATGGCTGCAGCGAAGGTCCATTGCTGGTGAAAGCGGCCATTTAAAATCAATAGTGCGGATTTCCAGGCGAGAAACAGGTCCGATGCAGTCGTTCTGTAAGGAGCTGTAGAATTCGGCAACCGGACTATGCCAGGTCTTTTTAACTAAGTTTGCCGATTTGATCTCAGACCCGTTCATCTCCATCTTGCTCAAGTCGAGCTCCACCATCGTCGCTGGTAGAAGTGTCTGATTTTGAGCCCGATCGGACCTGTTTGGCTTCGGATAATGATGATACTGCCTCTGTCGTCGAACTACCCGCGACATGAACATGCATGTCAGTCTGTGGGAATGGGATCGATATTCCACGCGCGTCAAATGCTTCCTTTACCGAACGATGGAGATCCCAATAGACCGTCCAGTAGTCTCCGGTTTTAGTCCACGGGCGCACGATGAAATTCACAGCACTGTCGGCCAGTTCGTTAACTCGGATGAGGGGCGCGGGGTCTCGCAGTACAAGCGGATGTGCTGTTACGACTTCTTCCAATACCGATTGCGCTTTTTCGATAGAGTCTCCGTAACCTATTCCAAAGATCATATCTACACGACGGGTTTTCGAAGCGGTCACGTTCGTAATGACATCGCCCCAAACTTTGGAGTTGGGAATCACGATGACCTGATTGTCAGGAGTTATGATTTCGGTAGAAACGATTGACACGTGCTTAACTGTACCACCCAGACCCGCAATGCTGACATAGTCACCCTCGTCAAATGGCCTGTTGATCATGATCATGAGCCCAGCCGCGAGATTGCCTAAGGTTTCCTGCATGGCGAAAGCCAGGATAAATGCACCGCCACCGAACACTGCAAAAAGTGGTGTGATGTCCACACCGAGTGCCGACAGAACAATCATCAGTCCGACAGCTATCGTGATCCAATAGACCACCATCGCAAGAAAGCCCTGCAATAATTTAGAGATATTTGGAACATGTCTGAACATTCTACCGGCATAGGCCCGGATTATCCGCGCAAATATAAGCAATCCAAGCAGTGTTCCTCCGATAACGAGAACTCGGATGCCAAGCTGGATACCGCCATCGCGCTTGACGACCCAGTTTCCCGCCTCTTTTAAAAGTGTCTGCCAGTCAGCTTGTTGCTTTTCCTGTACGATAATTGAGGCACGATATGCTCGAAAAGTTGCTATTGCGGCTTCGTCCCCACCTTTTTTTGCAAGATTGCTCACAACAGCAGTAAATCGGTCAAAGCCATCGTCCCGGGTGGCAGTCAGATTTACCAAATTTTCACGAGCCGCGTCTTTTTGCGCTTCAGGTAGTTTCGACACGCGAATGGTCTCGTCGACCACTGCTTCGGTCTGACCGGCTACAATCCCCTGCCAGGAATCTGCAAGAACGCTTAATTGCTTTACGGTGAGAGGAATAAGTCGAAGCCGCAACTCTGCAAGGTCAATTGTCGGGTCGTCGAGGCCCGCCGGATAGGCTGGTATGGCTTCATCGCTAGTTGTATTTTCTGTAGCGGGCTCTTCTGAAACGTTTATCGGTTGTTCAGCGTTTGTATCTTGTGCCCACGCTGCTCCAGGATACATCCATATTGCTGCCGCAATCAAACACAGGAACAAGGTTTGCTTGCCGTAAATGTAAATACGACGACTTATTCCAGTTCCTGTCTTAATCTTATTTTCCATCAATTTGTCGGCCAGGATCTTAGTATTCTTCTCACATGAAGCAAGTAAAAACGAGGTTTGCGTGTAGTACTGGCAACGCATCAATTCAATTCAGGCATAACAGAAAAACATATCGCCAGTTTTTTCAACACTCATGGTCTGCCCGTGTATTTTCAATTTAAGCACTCCAGACCGCAAACTCGGCGAACCAGGCTGGATGGACATTTCGGTTTTTCGTTGACACCCCCCGATCAAGTATTGCGGAATGATTGCCAATGATAATGGGGCCAGTGGAAACAGAACCAAAATGCGCATCGCCCTCGCTCTCGTCGCTGCTTTAACACTGCTAAGTGCCATTCTGTATTTTGCCATCGGGCTGAAGCCACCGGAAAGCATGCGACTGGCCACTGGCATTGGAGAAGGCGGGTACTGGAAAATCGGCGAGCGCTACAAGGCAGAGTTGGCAATCGACGGCATAAATGTTGAATTGCTTGAAACAGCAGGCTCACTTGAAAACATCGAAAAAATTATCAACGGTGAAGCGGACGTAGCAATCGTTCAAGGTGGTCTTGAGCTGACTGACGAAGCTGATTTACAGTCCCTCGGAGCGATCTTCTTAGAGCCAATCGCAATATTTCGAAGCGCCACAAGTCCACTGGATACAAATCCTGGAGAATGGAGCGATATACGGCTGGCCGCAGGTCCTGTCGGTTCGGGAACACGCGCAGCGGCATCAGCCTTGATCGACGCTGCTGGTGTAAGTGGCGCAGGAATTGAATTGATCGAAGCAGGAGGTGATGAGGCACTGGGTGCCGTGCGAAATGGAACAGCAGATGCAATGTTTTTCGTAGCGCCGCTGGCTGCTCCATATTTGATGGAAGCGATTTTTGACCCTGATCTGCTGTTTGTTCCTATGTCACTGGTTGACGCACTGGCACTTAAACTACCGGGAGCTATTGCCGCAACGGTACCTGCGGGAGCGATAACGCTGGATCCTCCTCGACCGCCTGCCGATGTAAAAGTATTGGCTCTCCGAGCATCATTGGTGGCAAAGAATGACCTGCATCCTGCTTTAGTGGACCGACTGGTAAATGCGGCAACCGTTCTACACAGAGACAGAGACATATTACATGGTTATCGCGAATATCCGAGCGTAGACTCTCCTCCTGTTCCCCTTAATGAAAGTGCCCGTCAACTAATTCTCAATGGCCCCAGTATCTTGCATAACATATTGCCCTATTGGGTCGCAGCTCAATTTGGGCGGGTTTTGTTGCTCTTGCTACCTCTTTTGTTCATTCTTCCACCAGTACTTCGCATAATTCCATCGATCTACGTCTGGTTCCAAAAAAGGCGGATATGGAGCCATTACCAACGTATCGAGATGCTGGAATCAGAACTGGCACAAGCCAAGACAATTGGAGAAATGGAGACAGTTTCTGGTAAATTGGATCAGGTCGACGCCAGTTTGGCAAACCTGAAGCTTCCACTCGCATATCGCCAAGGTGCCTATGACGCGAGACTTCATATTGGTCACATTCGACAAGAAATCAGCCGTCGCCAAAGTTGAAGTGAACTGACCCGCGCTCTGCGCTTCTCAAAGAAACTTGACGCTTTATTCGACGACAACTGGCAAAGTGCGGTAAACTTGGCGATCGATATCTGTTCAAATTGATGATTTATGGCGCGAGAACTGTACTTGGAAAAGCGGGCGGCAAGAAAGACCCTGGAAGCCATTGGACCCGCTGATTGCTCTAGCGTCGGCACTCGAACGATGTCGCTGTTGCGCTCGCCAAAAACTCAAGGATCGTCTGGGCGATCTTGTCATGCGAAACTTAAATGTACGATGCAGCGAGTGACTAAACAGGGTTTCGGCTCATTTGCGCGATTTAGGTGTTCGGTTTCGGAAATTGTGCTGCGCCGCTGCGGGCAATGCCGTGATAGGTTCGAGCACTCAAGGGGATTTTCGCTGCATGCACATCGGGCGGGTTTGTCCCGCATAGTGGAAACAGACGTCGCAAATCTCGCTGCGCTACGAATGAACGGCCGCTGTTCTTTCTGCGTCGCGTTTGACGGTTCGGCTA
>JAHEFH010000205.1 GCA_024640245.1 Paracoccaceae bacterium
AACCTGTCGGGCTTCTTTCGGCTTGTACAATACGCGGGCCGAGGTCGATGTTCTGGTCGAAGCGCTGGAACTGTGCCACGAGTTGTTTGCATAACGACAAGGTCTTCTGTATCTGGTATGTCTCGTTATCGATAACAATTCGGATAACCGGAGTGCTCGAATATGCATAACAAACCGACGCTGAAGGATGTAGCCAAGCTCGCACGTGTCAGCGAGATGACGGCCTCTCGCGTCCTGCGCGGCATCGGAGAGGCTTCCGATCACACGAAGGAGCGTGTTTTAAACGCCGCCAAAACAGTAGGTTACGTCCCAAACCGGATTGCAGGGGCACTTTCGTCGCGTTCAGTAAACCTTGTCGGGGTTGTTGTTCCGTCTATCAGCAGTTTTGTATTCTCAGAGGTTCTGACCGGCATTTCCGCAGGGCTCAAGCCGTCCGGATTACAACCTATTTTCGGGATCACGGACTACGATCAGGAGACCGAGGAAACCGTCATTCGTGAAATGCTGTCGTGGCGGCCCAGCGGTCTGATCCTTGTCGGGCTGGAGCACACTGAGGCAAGTCGCAAGATGTTGCAGAACGCCGCGATCCCGGTGGCCGAGATAATGGATACCGACGGCGACCCGATTGATATCAATGTCGGCATCTCGCACCATGAAACCGGCTATCAGATGGCCAAGACCATTATTGCGCGTGGCTATCGCAAGATCGGATATATCGGCACCAAGGCCAAGCAGGACTTTCGTGCGGAAAAGAGGCTGGCAGGGTTCACCGAGGGTCTGGCGGAAGCCGGATTGTCGGTGTTGGCATCGGAGCGGTTTTCAGGTGGTTCGTCCGTGCTGACCGGCAGGGAATTGACTGCGCGCCTGCTAGGGCGTGTGCCGGATCTGGATTGCATCTATTATTCCAGCGACATGACCAGCGTCGGGGGGCTGATGCATTGTCTGGCAAACGGGATCAAGGTTCCTGAAAAAGTGGCATTGGCCGGATTCAGTGGTTTGGACCTGTTGCAGGGGTTGCCGTTGAAAGTGGCTACAACCAACGCTTCACGTTTTGAGATGGGTAAATTGGCGGCGGGGTTGGTGGTTTCCGCTAAAAAAGGATCGCTCGCACCGAAAGACCGGATCGTGAAGCTGGAAGCGAAAATAGATATCGGCGAAACTCTGTAGTACGACATGAAAGTCGCCGCCGGGGTTCTCTCCGACGGCCATGGCTTTGCTCCCGTAGCAGCTGGCTGGGTCGATTTTGCCGTCGCGAAACCGGCCGTCACGAAAGCCAGGCAGGATTGCTTCGACGGCAACTGCGGTTTTGGATTCCAGTGCTACTGGCACTTGGCACTTCGCCTGATCGTCGCTTCGTACATGCCGATTGTCTTGCCGACAAATTTGTCCTAGTGGTTGCCTTCCTGTTTACTGGGCGCACAACACAAATCTCCCAAACAATGCCGTGACGTCGCATCAGGACTACAGGCTTAAAAATAAGGGGCCGGCCAGTGGCAACCGAGAAGGCAGAAACAGATACCCGCATTGATCAGAGCTATATTGCTGGTCAGTGGATCACACCGGAAAACGGTGAACGGTTCGAGGTCTTCGAGCCGGCAACTGGGTTGTCCGCCGGCCACGCTACGCTCTGCTCGGAGGCCGATCTGGATGTGGCTGTTCAGGCCGCGAAAACCGTAATGTCCGGCGGCTGGGGCGACAACGGCCTGCCGCAACGAATCGTCTATCTAAAGGAGTTGATTAAGGTCCTGACCGAAGAACAATCCGCTTTTGCGCGGAGCATTGCGTTCGAAGTCGGCGCGCCGATAGATTTCGCCCTGAAACAGCAGGTAGGGGCAGCTATCGGGCATTTGGAGGCGTCGCTTGCGGCGGCGCAGGGACTGGAACTGGATATCACTCCGGATTCTGCCATGCCGGAACACCGGGAGCGGTTCGAGCCTGCCGGTATAGCCGGTCTGATTACCCCGTGGAACTGGCCACTGAACCAGATCACCCTGAAATTCGGAGCTGCCCTGATCGCCGGCTGTCCGATGATCCTGAAACCGTCGGAATATACACCGCGGACGTCTGTGCTGTTCGCGCGATGCGTCGAGCGCATCGGCCTGCCGGACGGAGTATTCAGCATGTTGCTCGGCAATGGCCGGATCGGGAGCGCAATGTCATCGCATAAGGGCATCCGTGTGATCTCGTTTACCGGCTCGACTTCCGTTGGCCGCAAAATCGCAATTGCGGCGGCGCAGGATTTCAAACGCGTGATTCTGGAACTGGGCGGCAAGTCCCCGAACATCCTGTTCGAGGACTGCGACGTCGAAACCGCCGTCCGGCAGGGTCTGGCGCATTGCTTCCGGAACGCCGGACAGTCCTGCAACGCTGCCTCCTTGATGCTGGTGCAGGACACGATTTACGATCGCGTGATCGCCCTCGCGGCAGAAATCGCACGCGAAACACCGCTTGGCATGCCCGATCAGTGTGGCATGCACCTTGGGCCGGTCGTCACCAAGACGCAATTCGACCGCGTGCAAGCGCTGATCGGATCCGGGCTGGATCAGGGCGCGCGGCTGGTCGCAGGCGGGCAGGGGCGGGCCGACGGGTTCGAGGCAGGATATTTCGTCCGGCCGACCGTCTTTGCTGATGTGGGCATGGATATGCGGATCGCTCAGGAAGAGATCTTCGGGCCGGTTCAGTCCATCGTCCGGTTCTCGACCGAGGACGAGGCGATCGCGCTGGCCAATAGCCAAGACCACGGGCTTGCCGCCTATATCCAGACCGGAGATAAAGTGCGCGCCGACCGCGTC
>JAHEFH010000117.1 GCA_024640245.1 Paracoccaceae bacterium
GTTCCCTGCGAATGGGAGCGGTCGCAACTTGAACCCTTATTGCCAATCCTCTTTGCGAACTGGTCGACAAGGCCGAAGTCAAGAGCCTGCTGGCGTACAGAGGACTTTCGGCCGGAAACACGACTGCATTCTGTCCTTCATCTGTGCGGGTCTGTGCGCAACAATTCTGCCCTCCAGCGCTATTCCCGCGGGGGCAGACAATCTGTTGTTCCTACGGCACGAAAATCCGAGAATGAGCGGGAACCTGATCAAGATTCGCGACCCCTTCCACCAATTCAACCCCGCTGCGGAGGCTTTTTGGGGCATCTTGGCTAGGGCGCAAGGTTGAATGTTCTGATCCGGAATACCAAGTCCCGACGTAACTGGGTCTTGGACCGGAATTGCGATGCGATAATGAGTGAGTAACCAGTGTGAATCTTTAGGTTTACGCATTTTTCGTTGTTTTAACGCCCGAAGGTTTACTCTAGGTACGAAATAAACGCGGAAGTTTGATCTCAGTCAAACCATGTGCCGCCGCTGATGATATACAAACTTAACCCGACGCTAATGTCTGATTGCGGAGATAACTATGATCCGAACCCTTGCTACGGCACTGATCCTCTCGACGATGAGTTTAGAAGCGACCGCCGAAACGCTCGAACCGCTTGAACCTGTCATGATCACGGAATGGAAGGCCGTTTACGGCCGGATAGAGGCGCGGGACCGTGTGCCTGCGCGGGCCCGGATCGGCGGGACGCTGGTCAGGTTGTCGGTGACCGAAGGCGACGCGGTCGCTGCTGGTCAAGATCTGGCGCAGATCGTGGATGAAAAGATCGATTTCCAGTTGCGGGCGATTGATGGGCAGTTGCACTCGCTGGAAAGCCAACTTGCGAATGCGAAAACCGAACTCGAGCGCGGTCAGGAGCTTTTGGCGCGCGGCGTCACGACGGCGCAGCGTCTGGACGCGTTGCGCACGCAGGTTGATGTGTTCGCCAACCAGATCGCAAGTACTACGGCTGAACGCCGTGTGGTTGAACAACAGGCGGCCGAGGGAACGGTATTGGCGCCGGCCGCTGGCCGTGTGCTGGATGTTCCGGTGACCGAGGGAGCCGTGGTTCTGCCCGGAGAGCCGGTGGCCGTGATCGGCGGCGGCGGTTTCTTTCTGAGGCTGGCTGTTCCGGAGCGCCACGCAACGCGTCTGGCTGAAGGCGACCGTATCGAAATTGAAGCCGGCGAGGCGAAAGAAGGCCGTCTGGCGCGAATATATCCGCAAATAGAAAATGGCCGCGTCATCGCGGACGTAGAAGTTGAAGGGCTGCCTGACGCCTTCGTCGATGCCCGTGTTCTGGTGCGGTTGCCCGTGGACCAGCGGCCGGCACTGATGGTTCCGGAAGCGGCCGTCAGGTCCCTGTCGGGCCTTGATTTCGTCACGGTTGAACAGAATGGCGCGCAGATCGAGCGCGTTGTTGTCACCGGAACGCATCAGGATGGCATGGTCGAGGTTCTGACCGGGCTCGACGCGGGTGACCGCGTGGTGACAGATCGTGAGTGAGTCTCCGGAAAAAAGCCCGCTCGGTCTTGCGGGTCGGCTGACGCGCGGCTTTATCGCATCGCCGCTGACGCCGCTGTTCATCCTTGCAGCGCTTGCAGTCGGGCTGGTTGCGCTCATGACGCTGCCGCGCGAGGAAGAGCCGCAAATCTCGGTTCCCATGATCGACATCCATCTTCAGGCTCCCGGTTTGCGGGCCGAGGATGCGGTCAAGCTCGTGACCCAACCGCTGGAAACGATCATAAAAGGTATTTCCGGCGTCGAGCATATCTATTCCCAGACGTCTGACGACTACGCCATGGTTACGGCGCGTTTCGTCGTGGGCACATCCGCCGATGCAGCTGTCCTTCGGGTTCATGAAAAGCTGCGGGCCAATATGGACCGCATTCCAGTCGGGATCCCCGAGCCGATGGTTGTCGGACGCGGGATCGACGATGTTGCAATCGTCTCGCTGACGCTGCATCCGGCGCCCGGCGTCGAGCTTGAGGCAAATGACCTGACCCGTATCGCGCGCGAATTGCGTGCCGAGGTGGCCAAGGTTGACGATGTCGGACTTACATATCTGGTCGGCGAATCTTCCGAAGCTATCCGGATTTCTCCGGATCCGGGCAAACTGGCCCTATATGGCGTAACGCTGCAGCAGCTTGCGGGAAAGGTGCAGGGGGCGAACAAGGCGTTCAGTACCGGTCTTTTGCGGGACGGCGGCGGGCAGATTGACCTCGTCGCCGGCGAAACGCTGGCCTCGCCAGCGCAGATTGCAAACCTGTTGTTGACCACCCGCGACGGGCGTCCGGTCTATGTGGGCGATGTTGCCGATGTTTCTTTTGTGCCGGACACGTCGGACCAGTTGGTTTCCCACGTCTCGAAGGACGAGGGAGGTATTGCGCGCAATCCCGCAGTGACGCTGGCCGTCGCAAAACGGGCGGGAGCCAATGCCGTGGTAGTGGCGCACGCGATCCTTGAAAGGGTCGAAGCCGCCGAAGGGCGCATCATACCCGATTCAGTCGAGGTCACGATCACCCGCGACTACGGAGAGTCAGCGAACGAAAAAGCCAACGAGCTTCTGTTCCACCTCGGCCTCGCCACGATCTCTATCATCGGGCTGGTTCTACTTGCCATCGGCTGGCGGGAAAGCATCGTGGTCGCGGTTGTCATACCTGTCACGATCTTGCTGACGCTCTTTGCCGCTTGGATCATGGGATATACCCTGAACCGGGTGTCGCTGTTCGCACTGATTTTTTCGATTGGTATTCTGGTGGATGACGCGATCGTGGTGATCGAGAACATTTCCCGCCACTGGGCGATGGGCGACAAACGTCCCCGCGCGCAGGCCGCGATCGACGCAGTCGCGGAAGTGGGCAATCCGACTATCGTGGCGACGCTGACAGTGGTCGCGGCGCTATTGCCGATGCTGTTTGTTTCCGGCCTCATGGGTCCATACATGAGCCCCATTCCCTCTAACGCCAGCGCGGCGATGATCTTTTCATTCTTCGTTGCAGTCATCATTACGCCTTGGCTGATGCTCAAGGTTGCCGGCAAGGCGCCGGCAACGGACCATGGCGGTGGTGGTCATCACGGCGGCGCATTGGGGCGGCTGTACTCGGCTGTCGCACGACCGCTTCTTGCATCGAAATCTCGCAGCTTGTTGTTCCTTCTGGTGACGGCGGCGCTGTCTTTCGGTTCACTGGGGCTGCTGTACACCAAGCATGTGACTGTGAAGCTTCTGCCGTTCGATAACAAAACCGAACTCATGGTGGTTGTGGACATGCCGGAAGGCTCTTCGGTCGAGGCGACGGACGCCGTGGCGCAGGCCGTTGCACGAACAGCACTGGATTTGCCTGAAGTGATCTCGGCGCAGACGCATTCGGGTTCTGCGGCGGCGTTCAATTTCAACGGGCTGGTACGGCATTACTATCTGCGGGCCCGGCCCCATATGGGTGATGTGCAGGTCAATCTGTCGCCGAAAGGCGACCGCGACCGGACCAGCCACGATATCGCGCTTGATCTGCGTGAGCGGTTGAATGCGTTGGATGTGCCGGATGGCGTGCGGCTCAAGACCGTTGAACCGCCACCCGGTCCGCCTGTCATGGCCACGCTTCTGGCAGAGGTCTACGGGCCAGACCCTGATAGCCGCCGTGCCGCTGCGGGCAAAATCCGTGAGGCTTTCGAACAGGTGCCTTTTGTGGTCGATGTCGATGACAGTTTTGGAACGCAACCCCGCCGTTTGCGCGCGACGATCTCTACCGATGACCTGGAGTATTTCGCCGTGCTGGAGCAGGACGTATTCGAGACGTTGGGTATCCTCAACGGCGGCATGACCGTGGGTTATTCCCACCGTGGCGAAGGTCGCCATCCGATACCCATAGTCGTCGAGCGCCCTAAAGGCCAGCGCGTCATGGACGAGGCATTTCTGTCGACGCCGATCCCGGCAAACGTGATCCCGGGTGCGCGGGGCGTGGTGGAACTTGGCGATGTCATTCGCGTTGCCGAAGAGCGCGCCAGCTTTCCGATCTATCGACATAACGGCCGCTACGCCGAGATGGTCACCGCAGAACTTGCCGGTGATTTCGAGGCGCCGCTGTATGGTATGATCGCGGTCAGCGACGTGCTCGACGGGCTGGAATGGCCCGAAGGTCAAAAACCGGAAATCGCGCTGAATGGCCAACCGGACGACGAAACCGGGGTAACGCTTCTGTGGGATGGCGAGTGGGAGGTGACGTGGATCACCTTCCGGGACATGGGGGCAGCTTTTGGTGTGGCTCTGTTGGCGATCTACATCCTGGTGGTAGCCCAGTTCGGCTCCTTCAGGGTGCCTCTGGTTATCCTGACGCCGGTTCCGCTGACTTTCCTCGGCATCATGGGTGGTCACTGGTTGTTCGGCGCGCCGTTCTCGGCCACTTCGATGATCGGTTTTATCGCGCTGGCGGGCATCATTGTCCGGAACTCGATCCTGCTGGTGGATTTCATCCGCCACACGGACGCGGAAGGCAAGTCGCCGGTGGACATCCTGATCGAGGCCGGCGCGGTCCGGTTCAAACCGATCCTGCTGACAGCGATCGCGGCAATGATCGGGGCCGTCGTGATCCTGGCCGATCCGATCTTTCAGGGCTTGGCGATCTCTCTGCTGTTCGGGCTGCTCAGTTCGACATTGCTGACAGTTCTGGTGATCCCCGCAATCTATCGCGTCTTCAAGACGTGATTTCAGGGGCTGCCTGACAAGAAAGTACGAGTGGTTTCCGGTTCCGGCTCTGGCAGCGCGTAGACGGAAACTTCAAGTTTTCTATTGTCGGGACAGTAGAAAGGCTGTTCACTTTGCCAGAAACAGGCGGCAAGGCTAGACTATGATCGAAAAATCAAACCACATGCCAACCTTGGCCCTGGACTTGATCGCGTCGGGCCGGCCGGCAGCTTTGGCGACGGTCCTGTCCACATGGGGTTCTGCGCCGCGTCGTGCCGGATCGCAGTTGGCGATTGCGCAAGATGGCGCGTTCTTCGGGTCGGTATCCGGCGGTTGCGTCGAGGGTGCGGTGATACTCGCGGCCCAGGAAGCTCTGTCGGACGGGCAATGCCGGATTCTGGAATATGGTGTCGCGGACGAGGATGCCTTCGCGGTTGGACTGGCTTGCGGCGGCAACATCCGCATTCTGGTCGAGCCGGTCGGTGTCGGCAACGGGCCGGATAAAAAGATTATCGAAGCTCTTGCCAAGGCAAGCGCCGAGCGGCGTCCGATCGGATGCCAGGTCAATCTGGAGACGTGGCAGCGCCGGTTGATCGACGCGTCGATGCCGGAGCATGCGGCAATCTTCGCGCAGGATAGATCGACTTTAGAGGGCGATATTTTCACTGCGGTGTTCAACCCGTCCCTGAAAATGATTGTCGTCGGTGCAGTTCATATCAGCCAGACTCTCGCTTCCATTGCGCGCATGGCGGGCTATGACGTCTATGTTATCGATCCGCGGAAAAGCTTCGCGACCTCAGAGAGGTTTCCGGAAGATGCGGTTATGGACGTCTGGCCGGACGAGGCGCTGGCGCAGATCGGAGCGGACGCGCGCACTGCGATTGTGACGCTGACCCATGACCCAAAGCTGGACAATCCCGCACTGGAAACGGCCCTGCGCGGAGAAGCGTTTTATATCGGGTCGCTGGGATCGACGCGCACGCATGCCAAACGGGTCGCGCATCTGAAGCAAGCCGGTTTTTCGGATGCCGAAATAGCGCGGATTCATGCGCCGGTCGGGCTGGATATCGGTTCCGCTTCGCCTGCCGAAATCGCCGTGGCGATCATGGCCGAGATCACGCAGAGCCTCCGCAAGCCGGATACCCGGCGATGAAGTTCGGCGCAGTTCCAACGGGACAGGCCGCCGGACTGATCCTCGCCCATTCGGTTCTGGCTGGAACAAAACGCCTGAAAAAAGGCTGTGTGCTGAGTGATGCCGATATCGCGGTGCTGGCGGAGGCCGGAGTTTCCGAGGTCACAGTCGCCATACTGGGCGCCGATGACCTCCAAGAAGATAGCGCAGCACGACAGGTTGGCCAATCACTGCTTGGGGCGAATATGTCCATGACCGAACCGGTGGCGGGTCGCGTCAATCTGGTTGCAGGAGTGGATGGGGTCCTGCTGCTGAGGCCGGAGATTATTATTGCGGTCAACAGCTTGGACGAGGCGATTACGCTTGCGGTTTTGCCCAACTTCGCGCGGGTGCGCAGGGGAATGTTGCTTGCGACAGTGAAAATCATCCCCTATGGCGTTGCGCGGCATTCGGTGGAGGCAGCTGTCGCGGCGGCGGGGGCGGATGCCATTACGGTGGCGCCTTTCCAATCCAAGACATATGACCTGATCCTGACGAGGACGCCGGGCCTTAAGGATAGCCTGCTGGACAAAGGCAGGAAAGCGGTTCAGACGCGTGCGGCCACTTTGGGCTGGGTCATGCGGTCATGTGCAACAGTCGATCACAACCGCCAGGCTGTTGCGGCGGCGTTGACGGATTGCAGGGCGGACATCGTACTGATATTCGGTGCCTCAGCCACATCCGATCGGCGGGATGTGATCCCGGCCGGCCTGATCGAAGCAGGAGGCGAAGTCATCCGGTTTGGAATGCCGGTCGACCCGGGAAACCTGCTGGTTCTGGGACGGAATGCCGGTCAAATGGTGGTCGGACTGCCCGGTTGTGCACGTGCACCGACCCTGAATGGAGCCGACTGGGTGCTGGAGCGACTGGCGGCGGACCTGCCCTTGACCAACGACGACTTCGCGAAAATGGGCCTCGGCGGTCTGCTGAAAGAAATTCCGGACCGGATACAGCCTCGCGCATTGCGCAAGAGTGGCAACGACCTCGTGCCGGCTGTCTTGCTGGCCGCGGGCGCTTCCAGCCGGATGGGGGGAGAAAACAAACTCTTACGACAGATCGAAGGCGTCCCGTTGCTGCGCAGATCGGCCGAAACCCTGCTGGCTGCAAACATTGGAGAGTGCGTGGTCGTCATCTCGCCCGATGCCCCCGCGCATCGTCAGGCGCTGGAGGGGCTGAATGTAACGATCGTCGAGGCAGCAGATGCGGGACTCGGCATGTCCGCATCGCTGCGCGCGGGCGTCGGAGCTGTGCCGGACGACGCAAAGGCGGTTCTGGTGGCACTTGCCGATATGCCCGACATGACGCCGGATGCCATCAACCATGTCATTAAGGCCCATGATGCCGGCAAGGGACGGCTGATAATTTGTCCTGTGGACGACAACGGAAAGCGCGGACATCCAGTTCTGTTCGACCGCCGGTTCTTCGAGAACCTTCAGGAACAGTCGGGCGACAGGGGCGCGCGGGATGTTCTGCACGCCGTGCCCGAAGTGGTGTACGAAGTCCGGATGGATGCAATCGTCACTCGCGATCTGGACACGCCGCAAGACTGGCGTGACTGGGAAGAGGCAAACTCTGAAGGGTAGGCCGGACAGTCCTGCCCATTGCCCGAGTGGAGGTGCCCGACTGCTCTGCGGCCGGTTCAGGCAAGGCGCAGCGTATTGTCATCGGCCTTCAGAAACTCAGGCGAACGCTTATCGGAATTCCCGCGCAAGACTTTTGCAAGCCACTCTGTCGCCATTCCGTCAGATTTTTCGAGCCGGAACTTGCGCCTTTGATATTGCTTTATTTCCAAGCCCGTCAGGGTTCCGTCGGCTGGATTCAGCGATGGAAAATAGGCTTGGGCGAGGTCGCCGCGAAACTCGTCGTGACCTCCGATGCCTTCGTAGTCGTTAATAAGGTCGCCGCAGCCGTAAAGGATAAGCTTGCCCTCATGGAGTTCGATAGCTTTCGCGTGATGCGAGGAGTGGCCGAAAATGATATCCGCTCCGGCTGAATCGATCAGGGCATGCGCCAACCTGCGATGGTCTGCTGGAACTTCGAAGCCCCAATTTCCGCCCCAGTGAATTGAAACCAGTACGATATCACCGGGTTTGCGGATCGTATTAATCTGTTGCCGGACGCTTGCGATAGCGGCATCAACCGATTGCGGCAGAAGATTGATACCGGCCATGTCTTTCGTCGCGGCCCAGTGGCGCGGAATGCCGCTGGTCACGGAGCCGAAAGCCAGAACAAGGACGCGACCGACCCCGGCCACTTCAAGTGGGGCGGGTGCCGTGGCCTGACGGGCCGCCCGCCCTGCGCCCGCGTATGTTATTCCGGCTGCTTCGAGCGTTTCCAGTGTCTCGACAAGGCCGTCGCGGCCCCAGTCGATCAAATGATTGTTAGCCAGCGTACAAGCGTCAATCGAGGCCGCAGTCAGGACGCCGACATTTGCCGGATGCATCCTGTAGTTGATACCTTTCGGTTCGGGTTTGCCCGATGTCGTGATAGCGGTCTCCAGATTTATGATGCGCAGGTCGCAATTGCGGTAAGCGTCCTCAGCCAGCAAGTCGCCCCAGACGTAGTCTAGCCCTGCCGTGCGCGGAACCGGACCGTTAAGCCTCTCTGCCAGACGGACATAGCCCTCTGCTGACGCCATGTAATCTTCGAATATACGGGGGTTCGAGGGATGCGGCAGTATCTGGTCGATACCGCGTCCCAGCATGACGTCGCCAGCAAGAAATAGGCGCAGGCTTCGGGGAGAGGATTTCATTGTTCCGGTTTCGATCTCAGGTATTGCGCGAACCATCCGGCAGCCAGATCGACAACGGCCTCCATCGTGCCGGGTTCCTCGAACAGATGCGTGGCACCGGGAACAATCTCCAAGCGTTTTTCGCAGCCAAGCTCTGCACAGGCCGCCTCGTTTAGTTCGATTACACCGTGATCCCTGCCGCCGATGATCAGGATTGTCGGTGCAGCAACGTCTTTCAGGGCGGCACCGGCGAGATCGGGTCTTCCGCCGCGCGAAACCACCGCAGCGACGCCTTCGGGAAACCGTGCCGCAGCCACCAGAGCCGCCGCTGCGCCGGTGCTGGCTCCGAAAAGACCGATGGCAAGGTCCGCCGAAGCAGCGTCGGACCGAACCCATTCGAGGGCATCACCGACACGATCTGCCAACAGCGAAATATCAAAGACATTCTTGCGGTCGGCGGCCTCGTTTTCGGTCAGGAGGTCAAAGAGCAGTGTCGCAAATCCGTGCCGATGCAGTTCCGACGCCACGAAGCGGTTGCGGGGACTGAACCGGCTGCTGCCGCTGCCGTGGGCGAATATTATCAGGCCGTTGGGGGCCGGCGGACCAGTGAGATCGCCGGCCAGGCTGATTGATGCGCCGGAAACCGGTATTTCGATCTTTCTGCTTGTGAAGATACTCAAAAATGCCTCCTGAACTGGCGCCGGAACTGGCGCAGATATGAAAAATTGCGGTAAAATGCGCGACTTCGATGGCGTGCTGGCCCCGGGCGGAAAAGCGTTATCATGCTTTTAACCGTGGTTCGCGGACGCTCAGCAGGATCAAGCCGCCGAGCAAGAGGAATACAAGCACCGAGGCTATTCCGGCCCTCTGCGATCCTGTCCACTGCACCGTCAGGCCCAAAAGCAGCGGGCCGCTGAAGGCTGTCGCTTTGCCCGCCAGCGCATAGAGCCCGAACATCTCTGTTTCCATATTTTTCGGTGAAAGCCTGGCCATCAGCGATCGGCCGGATGCTTGGGCGGGT
>JAHEFH010000118.1 GCA_024640245.1 Paracoccaceae bacterium
TCACGCTCGGAAATAATGCCATCGACTGTAGTTCCATCCTCGCTGACCACAAGAGCGCCGATCCTGTGTGCCGCCAGATCCCCTATCGCGTCCTTGATGGTCACATTGCCCGAAATGGTCAGAACGCCGGTATGTGGTTTCGAGTCCAGAATGTGTTGAATAAGCATTGATGGCCGTCTCCGTAGATTGGATTCATAAATCCAAGTATAGCAGAAAATATTTTCACATCACAGGAATACGTTACCGGCGATTTCCACTATTCTGCGGCGACTTTTCCGACGCTGAACATCTGTTTCAGATAGTGACCGGTATGGCTTTCGGTCACTTCGGCCACCTGCTCGGGTGTTCCGGTCGCAACGATTCGGCCTCCGCCGTCTCCACCTTCCGGACCGATGTCGATGATATGGTCGGCGGTCTTGATCACATCCAGATTATGCTCGATCACGATCACCGAATTGCCCTGATCGACCAGTTCATGCAGAACCTCAAGCAACTTGCGCACATCCTCGAAATGGAGGCCCGTCGTCGGTTCGTCCAGGATATAGAGCGTCCGGCCCGTGGATCGTCGGGCGAGTTCTTTCGACAGCTTGACCCGTTGCGCCTCGCCGCCTGAAAGCGTCGTAGCCTGCTGGCCAACCTTGATATAGCCGAGGCCGACGCGCATCAGCGCCGTCATCTTTTCACGGATTGCTGGAACAGCGGTGAAAAACTGCTCCGCATCCTCAACCGTCATATCAAGAACGTCCGCTATGCTATTGCCTTTAAACAAAACCTCAAGAGTTTCTCGATTGTAGCGCTTGCCGTTGCATGTCTCGCAGGTGACATAAACATCCGGCAGGAAATGCATCTCGATCTTGATGACGCCGTCGCCCTTGCAGGCCTCGCAGCGCCCGCCCTTGACGTTGAAAGAAAACCGTCCGGCCTGATATCCACGCGCCTTGGCCTCGGGCAGTCCCGCGAACCAGTCGCGGATCGGCGTGAACGCTCCTGTGTAAGTCGCCGGGTTGGACCGTGGCGTCCGCCCGATAGGGCGCTGGTCGATGTCTATGACCTTGTCGAGGTATTGCAGTCCCTTGACTTCCTCGCAGGGCGCCGGTGTCTGTCGTGCTCCGTTCAACCGCATGGAAGCAGTCTTGAACAGGGTTTCAATGGTCAGCGTCGATTTTCCACCACCCGATACGCCTGTAACGCAGGTAAAAGTGCCCAACGGAAACTCGGCTGTCACGGATTTCAGGTTATTGCCGGTCGCACCCGCAACAACCAGTTTCTTGCCCTTGCCCTTGCGGCGCTTGGTTGGCACTGGAACAGATCGTTCTCCCGTAAGGTATTGCCCTGTAAGAGATTTCTTGCAGTTCTGGATATCCTGCGGCGTACCTTGCGCAATGATTTCTCCGCCATGTACGCCAGCCCCGGGGCCGATATCCAGCACATGATCAGCAGTACGGATCGCCTCTTCGTCATGCTCGACCACAAGCACCGAGTTGCCCTGATCGCGCAGGTTGCGCAGCGTCAATAGCAGACGGTCGTTGTCGCGCTGGTGCAGACCGATAGACGGTTCGTCCAGAACATACAGAACACCCGTCAGCCCTGAGCCGATCTGGCTGGCAAGCCGGATGCGCTGGCTCTCGCCGCCCGACAAGGTTCCAGCGGCACGAGACAGCGTCAGGTAATCCAGCCCCACATTGACGAGAAAGCCGAGCCTTTCCCGGATTTCCTTCAGGATGGCGACGGCAATCTCGTTTTTCTGCTTCGTCAGAGAACCGGGCACATGCTCGACCCAATCCAATGCGTCTTTGATCGACATTTCCACAACCTCGCCGGCATGCAAACCACCGATCTTGACCGCTAGGGCCTCTGGCCGAAGACGGTAGCCTTCGCATACGCCACAACGTCGATTGTTCTGATATCTCTCGAATTCCTCGCGGACCCAGTTTGAATCCGTTTCGCGATACCGCCGTTCCATGTTCGGGATCACGCCTTCAAAAGTGCGGCTGACCTCGTACACCCGCCCGCCCTCGTCGTAGCGAAAGCGAATCTCCTCTTCGCCGGACCCGTAGAGCATCAATTGATGCACCGTTTCCGGCAGGTCTTTCCATGGTGCGTTTTTTTCAAAACCGTAATGCCGCGCCAGCGACTCGATCGTCTGGCGGAAATACGGCGATTTGCCTTTGGCCCATGGCGCCAGCGCCCCCTGATAGAGCGATAACCCTGCGTCCGGTACGATCAGACGCTCGTCGAAGAACAACTCCACGCCCAGACCGTCGCAGGCAGGGCACGCACCGAAGGGGGCATTGAACGAAAACAGACGCGGTTCGATTTCGGGAATACTGAAGCCGCTTACCGGACAGGAGAAGTTTTCGGAAAATGTCGTGCGCTCCGGCTCACCCTCGGTCGGCGCGGTTTCCAGAACCGCGATCCCATCTGCCAGGTCCAGAGCGGTGCGCAGGCTGTCGGCCAGTCGCGTCTCCAGCCCCTCTTTGACCACGAGGCGGTCCACGACGACATCGATGTTGTGGCGGAATTTCTTGTCGAGCACCGGAGCGGAATCCAGCTCGTGAAACTCACCGTTGATCTTGACCCTCTGAAAACCCTGCTTTTGCAGTTCTGCTAATTCCTTGCGGTATTCCCCTTTGCGGTCGCGCACGATCGGGGCCAGCAGATAGGCCCGCGTGCCGGGCTCCATCGTCATAATTCTGTCAACCATTTCCGAGACTTGCTGCGCCTCGATCGGCAGGCCGGTGGCGGGCGAATACGGCGTTCCGACCCGCGCGAACAGCAGGCGCATGTAGTCGTATATCTCGGTCACCGTGCCGACGGTCGATCGCGGATTCTTCGAAGTCGTCTTCTGTTCGATGGAAATCGCAGGTGACAGGCCCGCGATATGGTCCACGTCCGGCTTCTGCATCATGTTCAGGAACTGCCGCGCATAGGCCGACAGGCTCTCGACGTAACGTCGCTGGCCCTCGGCATAGATCGTATCGAAAGCCAGAGAGGATTTCCCCGATCCGGACAGGCCGGTGATCACGACAAGCTTGTTTCGCGGGATATCGACATCGATCGATTTGAGATTGTGTTCCCGCGCCCCGCGAATTTCGATATTTTTGAGTTCAGCCACGTTTTACCTGCCCGCATACAGTCGAATTTTAATAGAACAAAACGTGACCATTGACAAGTTAAGTCTGCCCCGCTGTCCAGCATCTAGTGCGGATCACAAAGGATTTCCACGCCGTCCAGCAATTTTTCCGATGGGCTATTGCCCGAGAATTCTCCGGACGTAGGCTTTGGTCTCTTTGTACGGCGGAACGCCGTTGTATTTTTCGACAGCCTCGGGCCCGGCATTATAGGCGGCCAGAGCCAAGCGCCAGCTGCGGAAACGGTTGTACTGCTGTTTCAGGTAGCGGGCACCACCATCCAGGTTTTCCACCGCATTGTGCGGGTTTACGCCCAGACGCCGGGCCGTTGTCGGCATCAACTGCGCCAAGCCGATGGCCCCCTTGGGCGACCGTGCGTTCGGGTTCCAGTTACTTTCCTGCTGAACCAGACGTTTAAACAGATCCTCCGGCACGCCATATTTTCGCGCAGCGGACTCCGCCAGAGGCATGTATGTGCCCCTGTAAGCGCCTGAATAGCCCGGAATGGGCTCGTATCCGCGCCAGTCCTGCGCGCGCTCGGTGGAGGCGCTGTATTGCCGCGCCAGACGCTTGTCGATCAGGCGCGTGTGGGATTTCAGAAGGCCGGAAGATGTGCGTTCGGATGCGGCCAGACCGGGACCCGCAAGCGCCACGCAGACGCAGACAGCAACAACGATGCCGAGATGACCCTTCGCCCCCATGACGCCCCAAAACGATTCCAAAATATTTAATGTTTATAGTCCAGAAGAACCTATTTCGCGAGTCCCAGATGCACCGAGTCCCAAATGCGCCAAATTTCACCTTTTAATCCAGTCCCCCGAATGGTCTAAATGACGTGGATAAAAATTCAAAAGAAGATTCGAACAGGAGGGCTTTATGGCCGGTAGTCTGAACAAAGTAATGCTGATCGGGAACCTGGGCCGCGACCCGGAAGTACGGACATTCGGCAACGGCGGCAAGGTGTGCAATCTGCGCATCGCCACTAGCGAAAACTGGCGCGACAAGAATACCGGCGAGCGCAAGGAGCGCACAGAATGGCATTCGGTTGCTATTTTCAGTGAGGGTCTTGTCCGTCTTTGCGAACAATACCTGAAGAAGGGCTCCAAGGTCTACATCGAAGGGCAATTGCAAACCCGCAAATGGCAGGACCAAAGCGGCCAGGACCGCTACAGCACAGAAGTTGTACTGCAGGGCTTCAACGGTACTCTGACGATGCTGGACGGGCGTAGCGAAGGTGGTTCCGGTGGAGGCGGTGGCGGTGGCGGTGGCTATTCGCAGGACCCGATGGGCGGCGGATATGATAGCCCGTCCTCCGGCGGATCCGGCGATCTGGACGACGAGATTCCGTTCTAGATCGCAACCCACTGGAAAATAACGTTTTAAAATGCAAAAAGCGGGGACTTATCGGTCCCCGTTTTGACTCGGAAAGTTGACGCAAATGATTGCGGTTTCCGCCCCCGCCTGTTATAAAATTACACAACATATAGTAATAAAACAGGCGAGCAGGCTTTGACTGACGAAACCGACATTCCGCAGGACGACACTCCGGAAAAGCCATCCTACGACGGCCCCCATATCACCATCGAAGACGAGATGAAGTCATCCTATCTCGACTATGCGATGAGCGTGATCGTAAGCCGCGCGATCCCAGATCTGCGTGACGGACTGAAACCGGTCCACCGCCGCATTCTCTATGCGATGCACGAGACCGGAAACACTCACGAGAAATCCTATCGCAAATCGGCGCGTCCGGTCGGCGACGTGATGGGTAAATACCACCCGCACGGTGACGCGGCGATCTATGACGCGCTTGTACGTATGGCGCAAGACTTCTCGATGTCCCTGCCCCTGCTGGACGGTCAGGGAAACTTCGGCTCGATGGACGGCGATAATCCGGCGGCCATGCGCTATACCGAGGTCCGGATGGACAAGCCGGCGGCCTTCCTGCTGGCTGACATCGACAAGGACACTGTCGATTTCCAAGACAACTATGACGGAAAGGATCAGGAACCGAGCGTCCTCCCGTCACGTTTCCCAAACATGCTGGTCAACGGCGCCGGCGGTATTGCCGTCGGCATGGCCACAAACATCCCGCCACATAATCTGGGAGAGGTCATCGACGCCACACTGGCTCTGATCGAAAATCCGGATTTGGACAGCGTCGGGCTAATGGAATACATCCCTGCTCCCGACTTCCCGACCGGCGGCATCATTCTGGGTCGCTCCGGCGCCTACAAGGCGTATACCGAAGGTCGCGGCAGCGTCATCATCCGGTCGAAAACCCGGATCGAGGAAATCCGCAAGGACCGCTGGGCCATCATCATCGACGAGATCCCCTATCAGGTGAACAAATCCACGATGATCGAACGCATCGCGGAAATGGCCCGCGACAAGAAGATCGAAGGTATCGCGCATGTTCAGGACGAGAGTGACCGCATCGGTGTGCGTGTCGTCGTCGAACTGAAAAGAGACGCCACTGCAGAAGTGGTCCTGAACCAGCTTTTCCGCTTTACGCCGATGCAGACCAGTTTCGGCTGCAACATGCTCGCTCTGAACGGTGGCCGGCCGGAACAACTGGACCTGCACAAGTTTCTGGCCAGCTTCATTACCTTCCGCGAGGAGGTCGTAGCACGTCGCACCGCCTTTGAACTGCGCAAAGCGCGGGAACGCAGCCATGTACTATGCGGTCTGGCCGTTGCCGTGACTAATGTAGATGAGATCGTAGCCACGATCCGCGGTTCGGCCGATCCGGCAGAGGCCCGTGAAAAGCTTATGACGCGGCGCTGGCCTGCCAAGGATATTGAACAGTATATTCGCCTGATCGACGATCCGAGCCACACGATGAACGACGACGGCACTTACAACCTGTCAGAGGTTCAGGCCCGCGCCATCCTCGAACTGCGTCTGCAACGCCTGACGGCGATGGGCGTCCGCGAAGTGACGGACGAGTTGCAGGACCTAGCTGCCAAAATCAAGGACTACCTCGACATTCTGCGCTCGCGCGAGCGGATAATGTCTATCATTTCCGACGAACTGCGCGAAGTGAAAGAGCAGTTCGCCGTGCCGCGGCGCTCCGAGATCGTTGAGTTTACCGGCGACATGGACGACGAGGACCTGATCGAGCGCGAGGATATGGTCGTGACGGTCACCAACTCCGGCTATATCAAGCGCACCAATCTGGCCGAATTCCGCGAACAGAAACGCGGAGGCAAGGGTCTTCAGGGCATGTCGACCAAGGAAGAGGACTTCGTCACCAACCTGTTCGTGGCCAACACTCACACCCCGCTGTTGTTCTTCACGACAGACGGTATGGTCTACAAGCTCAAGACTTGGCGGTTGCCGCTCGGCGGACGAAATGCCAAAGGCAAGGCCATCGTGAACATCCTGCCCATTGATCCCGGCGTTTCCATTGCCGCGATCATGCCGGTAGATGTCCCCGAAGAGGAATGGGGCAATCTGAACATCGTGTTTGCCACTTCCGAAGGCGGCGTCCGGCGCAATGCCTTGTCGGATTTCACCAACGTGAAGTCCAACGGCAAGATTGCTATGAAATTGACCGAAGGCGTTTCGATCGTGAATGTACGCATTGCGACCGAGATGGACGACTTCCTGTTGACCACGGGCCTCGGCAAGGCGATCCGGTTCCCCGTCACGGACGTGCGTGTATTCAAGGGCCGCGATTCCACAGGTGTACGCGGGATACGGCTGGCCAAGGGCGATGAGGTCGTTTCGATGTCGGTCATCCTGCACGTCAATGCCACAGCAGAGGAGCGAAACGCCTATTTCAAGATGCGCCGCGCTGTCACGGGTGAAGATACCGGCGTGGACGAAGGCGAAGCCGGCGAGGCTCTGACACAGGAACGATATGCAGAACTGGGCGCGTTGGAACAGTGGATTTTGACAATCACCGCCGGCGGTTACGGCAAACGCTCTTCTGCGCACGAATACCGCATCTCGGGTCGGGGCGGCCAGGGCGTCGCAGCGGCCAACCTGACGCGGCGCGATGACAGGATCGTCGCTGCCTTTACCGTCGAGGAAGATGACCAGATCATGCTGGCGACATCTACCGGACAATCCATCCGTTGTCCGGTATCGGGTATCTCCCGTCAGGGCCGCGCCTCTTCCGGTGTGACCGTCTTCAATGTCGGCAAGAACGAACGCGTGGTTTCTGTCGCCTATATTGCCGAGCAATCCGAAGAGGATGAAGAGGCGGACGAAACTCCGGACGCGCCGGAATAAACTCCGGACCTGACAACCGAAATCGAAAGGGGCCGTTCGTGGCCCCTTTTCTTTTCCGCCCGCTCGGCTTACATCCCGCACATGACTGACCCTATACACATCGTTGGCGGAGGCATGGCCGGATCCGAAGCCGCTTGGCAAATAGCTCAGGCGGGAATACCGGTCATCCTGCATGAAATGCGCCCGACAGTAAAAACCTTCGCGCACCAGACCGAGGGACTGGCGGAGCTGGTCTGCTCCAATTCATTCCGTTCTGATGACCACGAGTCCAATGCCGTGGGCCTGTTGCACTGGGAAATGCGTCAAGCAAACAGCATTATCATGGAAATGGGCGACAAACATGCCCTGCCCGCCGGCAGCGCGCTAGCCGTGGACCGGGAAGCGTTCTCGGCGGCGGTAACGGAAAGGCTGCTGTCCCATCCGTTGGTGACGGTTGAGCGTGGGGAAGTCACGGGCCTACCGCCCGTGGACTGGAAACAGGTCATTATCGCGACCGGCCCCCTGACCTCTCAGTCCATGGCCGAGTCGATCCTCGCCGAAACGGATCAAGACGCACTGGCATTCTTCGACGCGATCGCGCCAATCGTCTATGCCGAGAGCATCGACATGTCCAAGGCTTGGTTCCAGTCTCGTTATGACAAGGGTGAAACCGAGGAAGAGCAAAAGGCCTATCTGAATTGCCCGATGGACCGCGCGCAGTACGAAGCCTTCATCGACGCGATTCTCGAAGCCGGAAAAACCGAATTCAAGGACTGGGAAAAGGACACGCCCTATTTCGACGGCTGCCTGCCGATCGAGGTGATGGCAGAGCGCGGCCGCGAAACCCTGCGCTTCGGTCCGATGAAACCTGTCGGCCTGACCAATCCGCATGCGCCGGACGTAAAGTCTTATGCCGTGGTACAGTTGCGCCGTGACAACGCGTTGGGCACACTGTTCAACATCGTCGGGTTCCAGACCAAGATGAAATACGGCGAACAGGCGCGGGTTCTGCAAATGATCCCGGGTCTGGAGAACGCGAGCTTCGCGCGGCTCGGCGGCATTCACCGGAATACATTCATCAATTCCCCGAAACTGCTCGATGACCAGATGCGCCTGAAATCCGCGCCGCATATCCGCTTCGCTGGCCAGATCACCGGCGTCGAAGGCTATGTCGAGAGCGCCGCGATGGGCCTTTTGGCCGGTCGCATGGCTGCGGCTTCTCAGTTGGGAAAACCTGTCAGTGCACCACCAAATACCACGGCAATGGGTGCTCTGGTGACCCACATCACCGGCGGAGCCGACGCCAAGACATTCCAGCCGATGAACGTGAACTTCGGCCTTTTTCCGCCTCTCGACAACGCAAAGACTGGACGTCGAGGTCGGAAAGACCGTTACAAGGCTTACACCGACCGTGCAAAAATTGACTGGTCGGACTGGCTGAAGCGGGCGTGATGACGCAGATGCGTCAGCGGTTCGCTCCCTCGCCAACTGGATTACTCCATATCGGGCACGCGTTTTCGGCTGTGACCGCGTGGCGCGCCGCGCAGAAAGTCGACGGGGAATTCCTGTTGCGGATCGAAGATATTGACCAACCGCGGTGTAAACCGGAATTCGAACAGGCTATTTTCGATGACCTGCATTGGTTGGGCCTGTCGTGGATGACGCCTGTCATGCGGCAGTCCGAGCGGATGGAAGTCTACGACACGACGCTTGATCGGCTGGTAAAAATGGGCCTCTGCTATCCCTGCTGCTGCACCCGCAAGGATATCTCCGCCGCTTTGAGTGCGCCGCAAGAGGGGCAGGAACCGGAATTCGGGCCCGACGGATTGATTTATCCTGGCACCTGCGAAAGCCGCCCGATGTCCGGGAGGACCGCAGCCGATGCCGTGCGTTTATCCATGCGCAAGACCGTCGACTTTCTGGGCGGCGCCTCTGCGGTGGAAGAGCTGTCCTATTCCGAGACCGGCAGCGGCGAAGCGGTACAGATCAATCTGTCGGCAAAGGCGCTGATCGACGGATGCGGCGATATCGTGCTTGCGCGCAAGGATATAGGAACGTCCTATCATCTGGCGGTCGTCGTCGATGATGCGGCTCAGGAGATCACGCACGTCACGCGCGGGCGGGATGTTGCATCGGCCACGCAAATCCACCGGCTACTGCAAGCCCTGCTGGATTTTTCGGTTCCGGTCTATCACCATCATCGTCTCATCCGCGACGAAGCAGGCAAAAGACTGGCCAAACGCGACGAC
>JAHEFH010000119.1 GCA_024640245.1 Paracoccaceae bacterium
AGGTTCGGAACTGCGGGGCACGGCGCCAACTGGTTTTGGACCACGTCGCTCAACCGCGTCTGGTGCAGGAAAACATATACATGCGCCGACAGCCCTTCCCACAAACGGTTGGTCAGCGACTGCGCCCGCGAACCACTGGAAGCGCCCGAAGCACCTGCCCCCTTGGACAGGGCGTCCATGGATTCCTCTACAGCGCCAAGAATATCGGAAATGCGGATCGCATCAGCGCTGCGCGCCAGACGATAGCCGCCTCCGGGGCCGCGCACGCTCTCCACCAGTTCGGCGCGGCGCAGGCGGACGAAAAGTTGTTCGAGATAGGCCAAAGAGATATCCTGACGCTCTGAAATTTCTCCAAGCGAAACCAGGCCCTTCCGGCCCTCGATGGCCAAATCGACCAACGCAATCATCGCATATCGACCCTTGGTGCTCAGTTTCATGGGTTTATCAGCGTCACGACCATTGACGAATGGCCACTTCGACCTTAACTCCTTGCCTAGTAGACGGGAAAAATCCCTAATTTAGAATTGTTCTAGATTCAATGCCGCATGCAGTCAACTGCAACGGATTAGTTTCTGGACTTTGACCTGCCGGAGCAGCCGCCAAAAATGCCCGAAGTAATTTTTCCAGGACCGGAAGGCCGCCTCGAAGGGCGTTACCATCCACAGAAAGCCAAAGACGCACCGATTGCAATCATTTTGCATCCTCATCCGCAGTTCGGCGGAACGATGAACAACAAGGTTGTGTATAATCTGCACTACGCGTTTTACGAGATGGGTTTCACCGTCCTGCGGTTCAATTTCCGCGGCGTTGGCCGTTCCCAGGGTGAATACGACCAAGGTATCGGCGAATTGTCGGATGCCGCGTCCGCTCTTGATTATCTGCAAGCCATGAACCCGAACGCAAAACATTGCTGGGTCGCGGGCTTCAGCTTTGGCGCGTGGATCGGCATGCAACTGCTGATGCGCCGGCCCGAAATTTCGGGCTTCATCTCCGCAGCGCCGCCAGCGAACACCTATGATTTCAGCTTTCTTGCACCCTGCCCGTCCTCCGGCCTGATCATCAATGGCTCGGCAGACCGCGTCGTGCCGCCTGCCGATGTCGAAGGTCTGGTTGAAAAACTGCACGAGCAAAAGGGTATCACCATTACCCACGAAACCATCCCCGGTGCCGGACATTTCTTCGAAAACGAGCACATGGACACGATGATTTCCTCGGTGGATACCTATGTCCGCAGACGGCTGACCGAAAACACCCGCTAAAAACTAAATCGGTTCAGAAATGCGACCGCCGCTGACGGGACGCCTGCATCCCGTCGTATCCGGCGCAGAGGTAGGCAACCCGCGCAACCTGCGAACGGCCAGATAACCGAAGGCCTGCGCCTCCAGAAGTCCGCCGTCCAGACCGACGGACTCTATCAAATCGACCTGCACGCCAAGTCCGGAGCGCAAACCGGACATGATCGTCTTGTTCAACCTCCCGCCGCCGCAAACAAGCCAGCGGGAGGGCTCCGTTGGCAGCAAGGAGACGGATCGTACGACACTGCCCACACTTGCCGCCGTCAGGGTCGCCGCGCCATCTGCGTCGGACATCCCTGCAACGTGATCAAGCAGAACGCCAAAGCTGTTCCTGTCCAGAGACTTGGGCGGCATTGTCGAGAAATAGGGGTGGTCCAGAAAACGGGCAACAACAACGGTGTCCGCCACCCCCTGCGCCGCCAGTGCGCCATCCTTGTCATAGTCCTGGCCAAGACGGGCACGCATGAAATCGTCGATCAAGGCACTCGCCGGACCTGTGTCAAAGGCCAGCAAGGCTCCATGGTCCTGTGGATCCCTAGCGGTAGGATTAACCCACGTGACATTGCCGATACCACCCAGATTCAGAAAGGCAATCGGCTCCTTTACTGCGAGTTTCTTCGCACAGGAAAAATGGAAAAACGGGACCAAAGGCGCACCTTCGCCGCCTTGTTCCATGTCGTCAGAGCGAAAGTCCCAAACCGTTTTGACACCCGTTGCCCGCGCCAATGCAGCGCCGTCACCCAACTGAAAGGTACGGCCGTGTTCCGGGTCGTGGTTGATCGTCTGACCATGAAACCCGATCAAATCAATTTTTCCTGGATAGGACGTAATCGCATGCAAGTGGCGCAGAAGGACGACTTCTGCCGCTTTAGCCAAAGCCTCCGCGTTATCACCGGGCCACATACCAAGGGCGCCGCCAATAACCTTCCGGTCTTCCGGAGTGAATTTGACCGAAGCGCTACCGCCGAAATCGAGCAC
This sequence comes from Paracoccaceae bacterium, assembly GCA_024640245.1. Classification (GTDB taxonomy): domain Bacteria; phylum Pseudomonadota; class Alphaproteobacteria; order Rhodobacterales; family Rhodobacteraceae; genus Amylibacter. Next base: position 2,274 of record JAHEFH010000119.1, read on the forward strand.
TTCGATGCCGTCGGTCAGGATCGCGGCGCAATCGACCCCGTCCATCGATGTTCCCGACATACATCCGAGCACCCAAATCGGATCAAACCGCTCCATCGCCCTTTCCTTTCGTGTGCAACCCGCTAAAAGGGCTTCATTACTCAACCAGAGGACATCAAAGACCGATGACATACAAGCCCAAATCCGAATTCCTGCATGTTATGCAGACACGGGGCTTCTTGCAGGACTGTACAGACCTGGAGGGGCTCGACGAACGCCTTCTCGAAGGTGTACTGCCCGCCTATATCGGTTTCGACGCGACGGCGGACAGCCTTCACGTCGGTTCACTGATCCAGATCATGATGCTGCGCTGGCTGCAAAAGACCGGACACAAGCCGATCACTCTGATGGGCGGCGGCACGACCAAGATCGGCGATCCCTCCGGCAAAGACGAAGCACGCCAGTTGTTGACCACGGACCAGATCAATGAAAATATCGCGGGTATACGCAAGGTTTTCACAAAATACCTGAGCTTCGGCAATGCCGCGACCGATGCAATCCAGCCGAACAATGCCGACTGGCTGGACCAGTTGAACTATGTCGAGTTCCTGCGAGACTATGGCCGGCATTTCACCATCAACCGGATGCTATCCTTCGACAGCGTGAAGCTGCGTCTGGAACGCGAACAGCCGCTCACCTTTCTGGAATTCAACTACATGCTGCTGCAGGCCTATGATTTCATGGAGCTGAACAAGCGCTATGGCGTCGGTCTGCAAATGGGCGGATCCGACCAGTGGGGCAATATCGTCAATGGTATCGACCTGACCCGGCGCATCAATCATACAGAGGTCTTTGGCCTGACCACTCCCTTGCTGACCAAGGCAGACGGCTCGAAAATGGGCAAATCTGCCTCCGGCGCTATCTGGCTGAACGAGGACAAGCTTTCGTCCTATGAGTTCTGGCAATTCTGGCGCAACACGCTTGACGCCGATGTTGGAAAATTCCTGAAGCTGTTCACGGAATTACCGATAGCGGAGTGTGAGCGTCTCGGCGCCCTGCAAGGTTCAGAAATCAACGAGGCCAAGGTGGTTCTCGCAAACGAAGCCACCACGATGGCGCATGGTGCAGAAGCCGCTGCGGCGGCGGAAGCCACCGCACGTGAAGTGTTTGAAAAGGGAGGTGTCGGGGACGACCTTCCGACCGCGCTGATCGCGGCGTCGGAGCTCTCGGACGATGGAATCTCCATAGTTCAACTACTTGTCAGATCCGGCCTTGTCGGGTCCGGAAAAGAGGCCAAACGCCTGATTTCCGACGGTGGTGCCCGCCTCAACGACGAACCGGTCACCGAAGCGGCAACAATGGTCACCGAAGCGGAATTGTCAGACGCCGTGAAACTGTCCGCAGGGAAAAAACGCCACGCACTTGCAAAGCTCGACAGTTAAGATCTGCTTTATATCTTTCAAAAAAGGCTGCGGTGGCGCGGCCTTTTTTCATTCCGTCCATGCCTAGTTTACACCCAGCATCCAGGTTCCTTCAGGAAAGAATGCGTGAAAGGCGAAGGCAAAGGCGACGTCATGCGCCACATCCTTGCCGGTTGCCGCATCCTGAACGCGGATCGAGCCCACATCACGGCTTGCGGAAATGACACGCCCGTCCAGTGCCGAGGCGGTTCCAGAAGACCATGAAATACGCAAGCCCTCCTCCACAACCTCTGTCACGTCATTGAACCGGCTCAGCGGCCAGGCCATGTCGCCCACGACAACGACGCGTGCCAAGGCGGGAATGCCGTGCGGAGGGTCCTCGCCGGAATACAGGAACGGCCGGGTTGCGCTGTCGTAACCGGTGTAGGGGTTTGAACCATAATCTCTTGGAAAGTCAGGCTGCTCCATCACCAGACCATTCGGGTTGCGGGTTTTGAAGTCGGCCCAGCTTTCCATCCAGCCCGGAAGCTTTTGAAGGGTTTTGCCGGTCATTTTCCCGACTATTGCCTCGCCGATGAACTGCTGCCACCAGCTTTCGGTCTGGCGGTCGTACATCACCATGTCAGAATTGCGCAGATTGCCCGATACGCCGAACGTCAGAACCTGACCTTCAAGCCGACCATCGAATATCAAGCCTGAATTGCACAGCGGGCAAAAGGTGACGGTCACCGGAATGCCGCCGACCACATCATTGGCGATCTCGTGCCACATCAGGTAACGGATGGGATAGGCGCGCGGCGTCTCGCCTTCCAATTCCAGCGTCATGACCGGCTCCCGATCGTCGATCCTGTCCTCTTTGGAGACCGGCAGAAAATTCGGATTGTCCACGGCCGGAATCCCATCCTTGCCGGGACCTCCGGAACGGATTTCATTAAGATCGACGGATTTTATGGAAAAGTCGGTGTCCGGCCATTGCCACGACAGAGGCGACGACTGTGCGTGTGCCGAAGCAACGGAAAACAGAAAAATGCCCGTTAAAGCCGATATTCCGTGGATAAGGCGCATGTGGTTCCTCCTGCAAGATACCACAGCCTGCCACGGGTTTGTCCGGCAAAGAAGCCCGCCTCACGCGCAATTGACGGAATGACAGGACGGCGTGACCGCAGTCCTGCAAAACTTGAGGTTATTCGTCGGCCTTGATCCAGACACGCTTCATATAGTCCGGGTCTGCCACTGAACCGTTCTGGCTCTGGCTTCCCTTCTTGATCGCATCCACAACGTCCATACCGCCGATAACCTTACCGAAGACCGTATACTGGCCGTTCAGGAAGTGACCGGCATCAAACATGATGAAGAACTGCGAGTTGGCTGAGTCAATATCCTGACCACCACGCGCCATACCCAGCACGCCCCGATCGAAAGGAGCATCGGAGAATTCAGCTTTCAGGTTCGGATAGACCGACCCGCCTATTCCGCCGTAGCGTTGCAGGTAACCCTCACGCTTGCCGTGCTGAACGTCGCCGGTCTGGGCCATGAAACCCTCGATCACGCGGTGGAACACGACGTCGTTGTAATAACCCTCGCGTGCCAGCCGCTTCACCCGTGCGACGTGCTCGGGGGCGACTTCCGGCAACAACTGGATCTCTATGACACCGCTGGCCTGCCCCGCGACCTCGATCTTCAGGACGTTTTCGGGATCGACCGCTTCCGGTTCCGCCGACCACGCCAGTGTCGCCGACAGAAGCAGGCTCAAAAAAATGGCCGATAGCTTGCGCATCACAGGTCTGCCGCGACTTTGACCGAGATCATGCGGTCAGGGTTCGCAGGCGGCTCGCCGCGCGTGATCGCGTCCACGTGTTCCATGCCGGAAATCACGCGGCCATAGACCGTGTATTGTCCGTTCAGGAAGTGGCCGTCCTTGAACATCAGGAAGAATTGCGAATTAGCGCTGTTCGGGTTTTGCGAACGGGCCGCACCCAGAACGCCGCGATCGAAAGGCAGTTTTGAAAATTCAGCCGGCAGGTTCGGCAGGTCGGAACCGCCTGTCCCGGCCGAGCGGATGTTGAAATCCTTTTCGGCGTTGCCGTTCTTCACGTCACCGGTCTGGGCCATGAAGCCGTCGATCACGCGGTGGAATACAACGTTGTCATATTGTCCACTGCGCGCCAGTTCCTTCATGCGTGCGACATGCAGCGGCGCGACGTCGGGCAACAGTTCAATGTGAACTGTTCCGTCTTTCAGTTCCACTACAATGGTATTTTCTGGATCTTTTATATCGGTCATAACTGCTCCGGTTCGGATTACTGAATTTGAAAGGGTATAGCCTATTTAGGCGCGCGTCAGGTTTTTGCCAGCTTTCGGGCCACGCGTTTGACAACTTTATCGGGGACGAATTTCGAAATATCGCCGCCCAGCCGCGCGATTTCCTTGACCAGACGGGACGCGATCGCCTGATACCTGGCCTCTGCCATCAGAAAGACCGTCTCGATATCGGCGTTCAAAGCGCGGTTCATGCCGACCATCTGGTATTCGTATTCAAAGTCCGAAAAGGCGCGAAGACCGCGAATTATGACAGTTGCATCCACATCGGTGGCGCAGTCGATCAGCAGGTTTTCGAACGGGTGTACGATTATTTCGCAGTGCGTCTTGTCGGATATCTCGTCGATCGCTTCATTGAGCATCTCCACGCGCTCTTCCAGATTGAACATCGGTCCCTTGTCACGGTTGATCGCAACCCCGATCACCAACCGGTCAACCAGTCCGCAGGCACGCTTGATGATGTCGGCATGACCAAGCGTCACGGGATCGAAAGTTCCGGGATATAGGCCAATACGCATGAATTCCTCCGCTCCGCGTCTGTGGTGGCGCACTCGAACAATATTGGAAGCCCGAGGTCAAGTCCAACATGCAAATCTTGTTCCGCGATACGGTCAGATACCATATTCCAACTGCCGGATAGTCTCTTTCAACTCGGCGGTCAGTCTTTCGGCAAACCTTTTCTGCCGCCCGACCCTGATATCGGCTTCGTGGCGCACCAGATAAAAACTTCGCTCGAGCGAAATCTGATCAGGCAGGATTTTTTGCAGCTTCGGGAATTCCTTCAGAACGAAGTCGTGCACGATGCCTATCCCCGCGTCCTGATTGAGCAGGTTGACCTGAACCGACACGCTGTTCGAGGCAATCCTCGGCGTCGCCTTTTTGCTGATCCCGGACAGGTAATCCAGTTCCTTGTCGAAAATCAGGTCGGGTATGTAGCCGACGATCGGATGGTCGGTGATCTGGTCCAACCGATCGATCTTTTCGCTGTTTTCCAGATAATTTCGAGAGGCGCAGAGGTGCAGGGCATAGTTGGTGATGCGTTGAACCAGCATGCGGCCGGCCTTCGGCGGAGACACGGTAATGGCCAGATCGGCCTCTCGTTTCGACAGGTTCAAAACGCGCGGCAGCGCCACAATCTGGATGTCCAAATCCGGATTGTCGAGTGAGATGCGATGGCAAATCTGCGGTAAAAGGTAGTTGGCGCAACCGTCGGGTGCCCCGATCCGGATTGTGCCGGACAGCGTGTCGGAAGCACCGCCCGCCTGCTCCTCCGCCGAGATCGCGGCCAATTCCATCTTTTCTGCATGATCCAGCAACCTCTGGCCTGCATCCGTTAGATCATAGCCTTGCGGGGTCCTGGCAAATAGGCGAGCCGAAAGCTTTTCTTCCAGCCGGGTAATCCTGCGGCCCAGAGTGGAGGGATCGAGTTGCAACTGTTTGCTGGCAGCGGACAGACTGCTCTGACGTGCGACGTGAAGAAATACACGCAAGTCGTCCCAATTGAGCATATCGCCTCCGTACTGCAAAAATGCAAAATCAATATGCCATATTTTGCCTAGTTAAAGCGTTTTTGCAAGACTATATTGGCGTGGAGATATAAAGGAGAACCCTATGACCGAGCTGACACATTTCATCAACGGATCCCACGTCAAAGGAAAGTCCGGCCGCTTTGCCGATGTTTTCAACCCTGCCACAGGCGAAGTTCAGTCCAAAGTGCCGCTTGCCAACGCCGCCGAGGTCGCCGCGGCCGTAGAAGGCGCAAAGGCAGTACAGCCCGAGTGGGCCGCTACGAACCCCCAAAGGCGCGCCCGTATCATGATGCGCTTTGTAGAACTTTTGAACCGCGATATGGACAAGCTGGCCGAGGCTCTCAGCCGTGAACACGGCAAGACGATCCCCGACGCCAAGGGCGATGTCCAACGTGGATTGGAAGTCGCCGAGTTCTGCATTGGTGCGCCGCACCTGCTGAAAGGTGAATTCACCGACAGCGCCGGCCCGGGCATCGACATGTATTCCATGCGCCAGCCTATCGGCATCGCCGCCGGCATCACGCCGTTCAACTTTCCGGCCATGATCCCGATGTGGAAATTCTGCCCGGCAATCGCCTGCGGTAACGCCTTCATCCTGAAACCGTCCGAGCGTGACCCTTCCGTCCCGCTTATGCTCGCCGAGCTGATGCAGGAAGCTGGCCTGCCCGACGGCATCCTGCAAGTCGTCAACGGCGACAAGGAAGCGGTTGACGCGATTTTGGACAACGAAGATATCAGTGGCATCGGTTTCGTCGGCTCGACGCCTATCGCCGAATATATATACAGCCGCGGCACCGCCAACGGGAAACGCGTGCAGTGTTTCGGCGGCGCGAAAAACCACATGATCATCATGCCGGACGCCGATCTGGACCAGGCAGCCGATGCACTGATCGGTGCGGGTTACGGCGCTGCAGGCGAACGCTGCATGGCGATATCGGTTGCCGTTCCGGTTGGCGACGCGACGGCGGACGCCCTCATCGAACGACTTGTCACCCGGATCGAGAAGCTCAAGGTTGGCCCATACACCGCAGGCAACGACGTTGACTATGGTCCTCTGGTGACCGCTGCAGCCAAGGAAAAAGTCCTCGGACTGGTCAATTCCGGCATCGAGCAAGGTGCGAAATTGGTTGTCGATGGCCGTGACTTCTCGCTGCAAGGATATGAAGACGGTTTCTTTGTCGGCCCGCACCTGTTCGACAACGTGACCAGCGACATGGACATTTACACGCAAGAGATATTCGGACCTGTCCTGTCCACCGTTCGGGCAAAAACCTACGAGGAAGCGCTGAAACTGGCCATGGACCACGAATACGGCAACGGTACCGCGATTTATACCCGTGACGGAGATACGGCACGCAACTTTGCGAACCGCGTCAATGTGGGTATGGTCGGGATCAACGTGCCGATCCCGGTTCCTTTGGCGTACCACACTTTCGGCGGCTGGAAGAAATCGGTATTTGGCGACCTGAATCAGCACGGCCCCGACGCTTTCCGGTTCTACACGCGAACCAAGACTGTCACCTCCCGCTGGCCTTCGGGCATCAAGGAAGGCGGAGAGTTCTCGATGCCGGTCATGGGCTAAAACAATTAAAGGCAGCGATCCATTCGCTGCCTTTTCAACATACTATATTCTAAAGTTAATCTAACTCAGTATCCGCGGATCATATCGACCATAGCCGACTTCTCGCTCTCTATCTCGGTCAGACGGGCCTTTACAACATCGCCGATAGAGATCAGTCCAATCATCGCGCCGTCCTCAACCACAGGCAGGTGTCGGAACCGGCCTTCGGTCATCAGTTGAAGAGCCTCTTCCGCAGTGTTGCTCTTTATGCAACTGGTGATGTCCTCGGTCATGTTGTCTTTCACCGTCTCGCTTAGACAGCCGATCCCGCGCTGCCCCAAGACCCGGATGATATCACGCTCGGAAATAATGCCATCGACTGTAGTTCCATCCTCGCTGACCACAAGAGCGCCGATCCTGTGTGCCGCCAGATCCCCTATCGCGTCCTTGATGGTCACATTGCCCGAAATGGTCA
>JAHEFH010000120.1 GCA_024640245.1 Paracoccaceae bacterium
CGCATGTCGGACAGGCGTTTTCCTCGAAGGCCTGCACTTCGGCATCCGTGCGTTCCGGATTGGCCGCCTCTATCATGGCGTCGATCAGGTCCACAGCGCGCTCGACACCGTCGATTTCGACCTTTCCGGCCTCCATGGGTCCGCCGGAGACGAAAACGACAGGAATATCCAGCCGCATGGCGGCCATCAACATGCCCGGCGTGATCTTGTCGCAGTTCGAGATACAGACCATCGCATCGGCGCAATGCGCGTTGACCATATATTCGACGCTGTCGGCAATGATCTCGCGGCTCGGCAGCGAATAGAGCATGCCGTCATGACCCATCGCGATGCCATCATCGACCGCAATCGTGTTGAATTCCTTGGCAACGCCGCCGGCGTTCTCGATCTCGCGCGCGACCAGTTGGCCCAGATCCTTCAGGTGCACGTGACCCGGCACGAATTGCGTGAACGAGTTCACAACCGCGATGATCGGCTTGCCGAAATCACCGTCTTTCATACCGGTGGCACGCCACAATCCGCGGGCACCCGCCATGTTTCGGCCGTGGGTCGTTGTTCTGGAACGATATGGAATCATGTCTAGCCCTCAATCTGCTGGTAAGAGTCAATCTGGCTCGTTTTGCACGACAGCCCAGCAGATTTCCAGTCCAAACAGCGTATTTTCAGCCAAAGAGGCGGCGCAACCGGTCGATAAAGCGCTTCATCACTCCTCCGGCATCGCTGGCGCGGTCCTCGACATCATCCCAAGCTTCACCGATGTCTTCAAGAACCGGATCAATGCGGCGGCGCTTGAACCTCTGCAAGAGGCGGTAGACGCCCAGTAGCAGCAGGGACACTAACGCGAGGAAGGTAATATTGAACCAGGGGATAAGTGTCACATCCGGGCCGGATACCTGCTTCATCGACGTCGCGTTCGGGAAGATGGAGAAGATTTTGTTACGCCAGCCATAATGCCGGACCGCAACCCATTTCGGGTTTTCATGGGTTGAGACCAGTTGTTTCGCCTTGGCGCTCAGGTCGGAACTGTCGAATTTGAAATAGAACGGCCAACCCCAGCCGGTATCTTCGTTGCGAAACACCATAACGCTGCCATCGGGATATTCGGTATCGATGAACCGGACGTCCCGTGTATCCTGCTGGGAGGTGCCGGAGTCAGGCTGAGCCCAGAACAGGGCGTTGCTGGACACGTCCATGCGCTTTTCATAGGCGTCCAGAATAAGCACTATATCGCGCTGCGGCAGCGTGTAGTGCGCCAAACCGGCCAAAAAGGTCAGCAACAGTGTAATGATCGCCCACTTCAAATATTTCATATCCGCAATCTCTGGTTTTGCCCGGTCCGAGGGTTCAAAGCTCTATATGATGGCTTGAAGCCGGCAATTCCACCGTGAAACCTCAAAAAGCGGGCTTTTGAGGGAAAATCGTTAGTGATGTTTATTATTTATGACGGCCTGATAATTTTAATGCACAGGCATATTGCGCAGGCAATCGGAATATGGCATCCATTCTGCCGACTCTCGATCTTCTAAAAAGGTGCTTTTCATGCTTGATAATACCGACCTACAGTCGATCCTTCGGGATCCGTCTCTGCTGTCCAGCAAAGCCTATGTCGCGGGCGAATGGATCGATGCCGCCGACGGAGCGACCTATCCCGTTCTGAACCCTGCACGGGGCGACGTTCTGGTTAATTTGCCCGACCTTTCCGTCGAGGACGCGAAGCGCGCGATCGATGTGGCCTATGTCGCCCAGAAAGACTGGGCTGCTCACACCGGTAAGGAACGTGCCGCGATCATGCGCAAATGGTACGAGTTGATGGTCGAAAACGCCGACGACCTTGCCGCGATCCTCACCGCCGAGATGGGCAAACCTCTGGCCGAGGCCAAGGGCGAAATTATCTATGCCGCAAGTTTCATCGAATGGTTCGGCGAAGAGGCGAAACGCATCTACGGCGAAATCATCCCGGGCCACCAGCGTGACAAGCGCATCACTGTTCTGAAGCAACCTATCGGCGTTGTCGCCTCGATTACGCCGTGGAATTTTCCATCCGCAATGATCGCGCGCAAGGTCGGGCCTGCGTTGGCCAGTGGCTGTACTTTTGTCGCGCGCCCAGCAAAGGAAACCCCTTTGTCAGCGCTGGCAATTGCCGTGCTTGCAGAGCGTGCCGGTGTTCCCAAAGGCGTTTTCAGCGTTCTGACCTCGTCGCAGTCCCGCCCTATCGGCAAGGAATTCTGCTACAACCCGAAAGTCCGGAAACTTACCTTCACCGGCTCGACCGAGGTCGGCCGGGTTCTGATGGCGCAATGTTCCGAGCAGATCATGAAGCTGTCGCTGGAACTGGGCGGCAACGCGCCGTTCATCGTATTCGACGACGCCGATCTGGATGCAGCAGTCGAAGGCGCCATGATCTCCAAATTCCGGAACAACGGCCAGACCTGCGTCTGCGCCAACCGTATCTATGTTCAGGAAGGTGTCTATGACGCGTTCGCCGAGAAACTGGCGGTTGCCGTCGGCAAGATGCAGGTCGGCGACGGTCTCGAACCCGGCATCACCACCGGTCCGCTGATCGACATGGGCGCGGTCGAAAAGGTCGAGGAGCATATTCAGGATGCCGTTTCCAAAGGCGCCAAAGTTGCCGCCGGCGGCAAGCGGCACGCTCTGGGCCGCACTTTCTTCGAGCCGACAGTTCTGACCGGCGTGACTTCGAAAATGACAGTGACCAACGAGGAAACCTTCGGACCTGTCGCACCGTTGTTCAAGTTCAAGGACGAGGCGGATGTCATAGCACAGGCCAATGACACGATCTTCGGCCTGGCGTCCTATTTCTACGCCAATGACCTGAGCCGCGTATACCGCGTGTCCGAAGCGCTGGAATACGGCATTGTCGGCGTGAACACAGGCCTGATCTCGACCGAGGTCGCGCCATTCGGCGGCGTCAAGCAATCCGGACTGGGCCGCGAAGGCTCGCACCACGGCATCGAGGACTACCTCGAAATGAAGTATATCTGTACCAGCATCAAGAATTGAGCGGTCAGGATTTAATTAAAAGGCCGGGCATCGTGCCCGGCCTTTTTTGTTCTGACATCCGATATCTGATCTTTTTTCAATTTCCCGCCAAGGATTGACCCTTGGTCTGCGTCCAACCAGTATCATGCGGATGGAAACGAGCGACGAGACCCTTGTGGAACTAGCCCTCTCCGGCGACGGCGATGCCTTTGGCGCATTGCTGTCACGTCACTATGACCTGATCTTCAGGCTTGCTTTCCGTTTTTTGGGCAACCGGACCGAAGCCGAGGATCTGGCGCAGGATATCTGCGCCAATCTTGCCGCCAAACTGCGCGGCTATCGCGGCGAAGCGCAGTTGACCACATGGCTGTACCGCGTCACCGTCAACGCCGCCAAGGACCGCCTGCGCAAGCGCAAGACCCGCCGTCGGGTCGCGGACGGGTGGGTCGATCTGGAAATTATGTCGCGACAGGCCGATGCCGAGGCCGCAGCCGAACACCGCTGGCTGCAACAGGCTCTAAGCACATTGCCACCCGATCTGAACGAAACCGTGGTTCTGATCCTGGGCGAAGAACTGACCCACAAGCAGGCGGCAGAGGTGCTCGACATTTCGGAGGGTACGGTGTCCTGGCGCATGAGCGAGGTCAAGAAACACCTGCGCACACTGGCCGAAACAGAGGAACGGTATCCATGACCGACGAACTCGACAGACTGAAATCCGCACTGAAAGGCGCGACGCCGGAGGCAGACCCCGCTGCCAAAGCGCAGGCGATCGCAGTCGCACGTGAAAATTTCGAAAAAATCCAAGGAACCGCATCCGATGCGCGTCCTACCCAAGACCGCCCGCACAAAGCCGGCGGATTTTGGACAGGAGCAAAAGACATGATCAGTTCTATTGGATTGCGACCCGTACTCTATGCCACAAGCTGTATCGTCGTGGCCGGACTTGTGGTTGTTACGGTCAAACCCTTCGAGTTTTCGCGTCCGCCGGTTATGCGGCTGGAAACCTCTTCCACAGATGCGTTAAAAACTCCGGCCCCGCCTGCGCGGCAGTCCCCGCCGGTTGAGTTGCGCAAGGAGAGCAAGGCAGTCGTCGCTGATGCTGAAAACGAAACCGCAGCATCCATCGGCGCTTCCGAGCGCGATGCGGCCGAGGCATTCGCCAAATCGGAAAATCTGCCGCAGACCTCTTCCTTGACCCAAAACCTTTTTGACAGGACCGACCCTTCCCTAAGCGAGAAGATGAACGCGGCGCCCGCGCCCAGCGCAGAAATAGAGACCCAGATCAACATACCGGCCAACGGCATCATGCGCAGTATCCCCGCGCCCGACGCCGCGCCAATTGGCCTGGTTGAACCTGAAACCGGAGACAAGTTCGCGGGTTTTGAGGAAAACGCGGTGAAATCCGTAACAGAGACCCCGGTCTCGACCTTTTCGATCGACGTCGACACCGCGTCCTATGCCTATATTCGCAGGTCACTGCTGAATGGCCACGTCCCACCCAACGATGCGGTGCGGATCGAAGAGATGATAAACTATTTCCCTTATGACTATGCGGCTCCCGACCTGACGGAAGCACCGTTTTCGACCAGCGTCTCGGTGCTGCAAACTCCGTGGAACCCTGATACGAAACTGGTGCACATCGGCATTCAGGGAGCGAAACCTGCCGCGGAGGACCGCCCACCGCTTAATCTGGTGTTCCTGATCGACACGTCAGGGTCCATGCAGTCCCCCGACAAGCTGCCATTGCTGAAACAGTCGTTCCGCCTGTTGCTGAACAGTCTGAGGCCAGACGATCAAGTCGCCATAGTCGCCTATGCAGGCAGCGCGGGCACTGTGCTGAAACCGACCGCAGCCACCGAGAAGAACAAGATTCTCGACAGCTTGAAACGTCTGAATGCCGGTGGTTCGACAGCTGGACAGGCCGGCTTGCAACAGGCATATGCGCTTGCCGAGGACATGGCCGAAGATGGTCAGATCGGACGGGTTATTCTGGCTACGGACGGGGATTTCAATGTTGGTATCTCCGATCCCGAACGGCTGAAGAACTTCGTCGAGGAAAAGCGTGAAACCGGAGTCTACCTTTCGGTTCTGGGTTTCGGCGAGGGCAACTACCGCGACGACATGATGCAAACGCTGGCACAGAACGGCAACGGGACGGCTGCCTACATTGATACGCTTGCCGAGGCGCAGAAGGTGATGGTCGACCAGGTCTCCGGTGCATTGTTCCCGATTGCCGACGATGTGAAGATCCAGGTCGAGTTCAATCCCTCCCGGATCGCGGAATACCGGCTTATCGGTTACGAAACCCGCGCTCTTAACCGCGAGGATTTCAACAATGACAAGGTCGACGCAGGCGAGATCGGCGCAGGCCATACTGTGACCGCACTCTACGAGGTTACACCTGTCGGGTCGCCGGCCATCCGGAATGACCCGCTGCGCTATGTAGAAGAATCCGCCGCCGTGGCGTCAAGCAACAGCCCTGAATACGGCTATCTGAAACTGCGATACAAGGAACCGGGCGCAGCGCGCAGCAAGCTGATCGAAACACCGATCTTCCCACAACGGGCCGACGCGACTGTCGAAGCTTCTTTCGCTGCCGCAATTGCCGGGTTCGGACAATTGTTGACCGGTGCGGACTATCTGCTGGATTGGGGCTGGGACGAAGCGATCCAATTGGCAAGATCCGCAAAAGGCTCGGACCCGTTCGGCTATCGCGCAGAGGCTATCCGTCTGATGCTCTTGGCACAATCGATGGAGAGATAAGCCGCCTCCCTTTGGGCGTCGCCCCCCGGAAAAACCGGGGGGCCTTCGCAGGTTGTTCCGATTAGGAGCAACGACGCTTAATCCGGCCGATATCAGAGGGGAGAGACATTCGGCCAGAAAACATCCCGGCAATTACTGCCGGGATATTCGATTTCATTCAGATAAAAAGCCTACGCATCCTGCGAGATCGCCGCTTTTCGCCCGCGCGAACCGGACTGCGATCCGGTCGATATCTCGATCCTGCGCGGCTTCAGTGCCTCGGGCACTTCGCGGACCAGATCGACATGCAGCAGACCGTCCTTGGATTCAGCAGCGACCGCACGCATGTGGTCGGCCAGCTGAAACCGTTTTTCAAATGCTCGGGCGGCAATCCCGCGGTGCAGAAAAGTCCGGCTTTCGGACGCTACGCTTGCATCTTCCGATTTTCGTGCGGAAATAAGCAGTTGCCCGTCCCGCAATTCGACAGACAGTTCATCCTCGCTGAATCCGGCCACGGCCACCGTAATACGGTACTCGTTCTCACCGGATTTCTCGATGTTATAGGGTGGGTAGGTATTGCTTCCGACATCTGTCGTCATGGCCCGGTCAAGCATGTTTGCAAGGCGGTCAAATCCGACTGTGGAACGGTATAAGGGCGCTAGGTCAAAATTACGCATGGAATCCTCCTTAGAAGCGAATCGCGTTTATGCATCTTCCGATATGGACAGACACTTTTGAAACGGACCCCGATCGGGCGTCCGTTGTTAAAAAAGTAGGTTCGGCATTCGGGGATTCAAGAACTCAACGCTGAAAAAAAATCGACCTGTTGTCCGTGCCGCCCAGCTGCTCTTGCAACGACAGGACGCCCGGCTTTCTCGAACGGAAAACGGCGCTTGTATCATGCATTTGCTGGATCAGGTCATCCAGAGGATCACCAAGGGAGACGCCCAGAGAAACATCTCTGTCCCGCCATTTTGCCATGGCCGAGACGACGGAGGCGATTTTCGGCTCTCCGTGGTCGAGGACGAATATCGGCGATCCTGACGCTCCGAAATTGACGGTGCACGAAAGGACCAGCGTTCTGGCATCGGCATCAAGTATGTTGCAAGGCTCTTCGATCGAGGGCACTTCGGACCGGTCCTTGGCATAGGATACGACTTTGACATCTTCTCCGACACGGGTACTGCTGCTGCTTTTGAAGGGAATGACGGAGCTGTCCCGGATCGGGCGATCCAGTTCGATCAGCGCGACATCGTTCGCGACCCGTTGCAGGACGATCTGCTGGTTGAAATCGTAGCTTTTGTTGACAACGAACCGGCGTGCCTTGCGATAGGCTACGGCGCGGCCATTGCGCCAGCCGGCAAGGAATTCGACATCGGAGCTTTCAATCATACCGCCGGTCACAGGATCGAACAGGCAGTGCGCCGCCGTCAGAACCAGATCGGGGGCGACCAGCGCCCCGGTACAAAAACTGTTTCGCCCGATGTTCAGACGGCCAACGGCTTGCCAAGCGCGCGCCTCGTCTGCGGTCAGCAGTTTGCGTAACCTGCTCATATGATCATCGGCTACGACCGGTAGAGCCAGCGCGCATAGCAGCGCCGCACACCCCAGCTTTACAAATTGTCTCATTCAATAGCCCGCATGAGGTCCCCCGCCGAAGCAGATTACGGCGAGGACTCTTTATTTTTCAAGCCCCTCAATGCTTTGCGGTGAAATTCTACAACGATTGTAGCTTTTCGGGTTTCGGCCCACCGGTCACCCAATCCAGCAATTCGACTGTATGAACCACCGGCACACGGGTTCCCGACCCGATCTGCATCATGCATCCGATGTTGCCGGCCGCGATCACCTGGGGCTGAACAGCCTCCAGCGTTTTCACCTTGCGGTCCTTCAACTGGCCGGAAATTTCAGGCTGCATGATGTTGTAGGTGCCGGCGGAACCGCAGCACAAATGCGGGTCTTTCGGCTCCAGAACTGTAAAACCGGCGTTTTTCAAAAGGGTTTTCGGGGCAAATTTGATCTGCTGACCGTGCTGCAGCGAACAGGCGGCGTGATAGGCGACACGCAGATCGGGCGCTTCTGTAACTTGCAAGTCCAGATCGGACAGGACCTCGGTGATGTCCTTGGCGAGTGCCGAAACCGTCGCCGCATCTTCGGCCAGTGCGTCATTGCGGAACATGTGGCCGTAGTCCTTGACCGTGGTGCCGCAACCGGACGTGTTGATCACGATCGCATCCAGACCACCGTTGCCGATTTCACGCATCCAAGCACGAATATTCTTCGCCGCCGCCGCGTGACTCTCGGTGGATTTGCCCATGTGGTGGGTCAGGGCACCGCAGCACCCCGCCCCTTGAGCCACCACAACCTCGCAGCCGTGGCGCTGCAGGATGCGGATTGTAGCGTCGTTGATATCGGTGTTCAGCGCTTTCTGCGCACAGCCCGTCATCAGGGCCACCCGCTTTATCCGCGGTCCGGTCGCCGGAAAAACTTGCGGCCGGTCGTTCAGCGAGGGCGGCGGCAGTTTGGCCGGCGCTAGCTCCAGCATCGCCTTGACCGGTTTGGGCATGACCCCTTTGAAGGGCTTGGCCAACTTCGCGCCGCGAAGTGCCAGACGGAAGCGGCCGGGATATGGCAGGATGCGCGCCAGCATCCATCGCATCGTGCGGTCCATGAACGGCCGCTTGTAGGTATTTTCGATATACTCGCGCGCGTGATCGACCAGATGCATGTAATGCACGCCGGACGGGCAGGTTGACATGCAGGCCAGACAGGACAGGCATCGGTCGATATGCTTGACGGTCTTTTCATCTGCCGGCCGGTTGTTTTCCAACATGTCCTTGATCAGGTAGATGCGCCCGCGCGGACTATCCAACTCGTCACCCAGAACTTGATAAGTCGGGCACGTCGCGGTACAGAATCCACAATGCACGCAGGTCCGCAGAACCTCGTTACTGCGTTTAATCGCCGGATCTTTAAGCTGGGTCTCGGTGAATTTTGTTTGCATCGACTATCCCATCAGTCCGGGGTTCAGAATATTTTCCGGGTCGAATTTCTCGCGCAGGGTCCGGCTCACTCGTTCAAGAACCTCAGGTTGCGGCTGAAACACAGGCAGGCGGCTTCTTGTCTCGTCGCTGGCGCGGATCAGGGTGGCATGACCACCCGGACAGTATGGCCGTACGTCGGTGCCCTCGGCCACCAGAACCCAGATCAGGCCGCCAGCCCAGTCATAGATCACATCGCCTGATTGCCCGCCCGCACGCATGGATTCGATCAGCTTCGGTCCGTCAGAGGGCTTGACCGAGACGCGCCAGACATCTCCTTCGCGGTTGTGGAACGGCGCAACGTCGCGCACTTGAACCCAGCCGGCTTCGGTCTTGGTCGGGTCGTTCTCGATAGAGATATCGCCATAGGACGCCAGCAGGTCGCGCAGTTTTCCGGCCCGATAGGCGACAGAGTCTTCAAAGCCTTCAACGCGGATCATCGTCACCGGATCGCCGTCCATACCGACAGGAATATGCGCGGCGCCCGTCACGTCATAGGGCGAGCCCAGCGCCGCGGACATGGCATTGACCGCCGCCCGATCGTCGAGTCCGTCGATCAGCACCACCGCACAGGCCTCGGGTCTGGGAAGAACTTTGAACGCGACCTCTGTCAGAATCCCCAGCGTGCCGTAGCTGCCCGCCATCAGTTTCACCAGATCGTAGCCGGTGACATTCTTCATCACCCGTCCGCCGTTCTTCAGCACAGTCCCCCGACCGTCGACAAAGCG
>JAHEFH010000012.1 GCA_024640245.1 Paracoccaceae bacterium
AACCGTCGCACCACGGAGACGCCGCGATTGCCCGGGCGGCCAGGATGGGCGCCCGGCAGCACCACTGGCCGTTTGGCGATATGCCGGCGGTGGAGGGAATTACGGATGCGGAAATCAGCGTAATCACAGCCTATATCCGTGCAGTTCAGCGGGCAAACGGTATCAACTGATTCGATCCGTTTCAGGCGGCGCTCAGCCTTCAGCGGCCACTTTGCGTTCACGCAGCCAAGTATACAGCCCCGCGCCGGCGATGACCGCCATGCCGAGGGCGGTCCACTGGTCAGGTATGTCGTGGAAAACGACAACGCCGAGCAGGATCGCCCAGATCATCGCCGTGTACCGGAAGGGTGCGACAAAAGACACGTCGCCCACCCGCATGGCGGCAATGGCGCAGTAGTAGCCGACAAAAATGAACACGGCCGCCAGTGCCAGAAATCCGGTTTGGCTAAGGTTGAGCGCCGTCCAGCGGTTCAGCCAGACGGAGACCAGACCGGCTGCTGTCGTGATCACCAGAGAGGTGATGAAGGCCACCAGCATGGAGGAAACGGAGCGTGAAAGGTTCCGCGCCGTCAGGTCCCGAAGGGTGACGAAAAGCACCGCGACCAGCGCCAGCACGCTGTAATTGTTGAAGCCCGATGTCCCGGGGCGCACGATGAACAGAACGCCAACCAACCCGATCAGGATCGCGATGCCGCGATGCCAGCGGAAGCGTTCGCCATAGACGAAGAAAGCCGCCAGCGCCACGGTCAGCGGCAGGGTTTGCAGAATTGCGGTCACATTGGCCAGCGGCATATTTACCAGTGCGGTCAGAAAGCAGAAAGTCGCGCCCAGTTCTGCCACCGACCTGAGCGCGATCAGGCCGCTGTCGCGCTTGTGCGGACGGCGGGCAAAGGAACCGGCCCGCCAGGCCAGCAAGCCGATCAACACGGTGGCAAAAACGCCCCTGACAAAGATCGCCTGAAACAGGTCGAAGTCGGTTCCGACAAATTTCATCAGCGAATCGTTCAGCGTGAAAGCCGCCATGCCCAGGGCCATAAGCCCTGCACCGCGCATGTTGTCGGAAACCACCCGCATAATTCTGCCGTCCATGAATGGGGCACGGGCCAGAATGTGCCGGTGCATCGCCAAATACACAGAACCGGTTTACGAGGTCAAGCGGTCGTCCCGCGCTAGAGGAACAGGAAATCGTCGGCGGAAATCTGGTCGGCGGAAATCCCCACCAGCAGGATGGCGGAGTCGTGGAACTCCAGGCGCAGGCCCCGGTCCGCTTGCGTGATCGTGATATCCTCGAAGCCGCCGAGGTGCTCGATCACGATCCGGTCATGGCCGTCGTCAAAATCCTTGATACGGTCGAAACCGTTGTCCAGATCTGCGTCAAACAGAAAGTAGTCCGCCCCGGGACCGCCCCAAAGCTTGTCGTTTCCACCTCCGCCCGTCAGCCAGTCGCTGCAGCGTCCGCCGCGCAGGACGTCATCACCGGTACCACCAAACAGATGGTCGGTACCGCCGTTGCCGAGCAGATTGTCGTTGCCGCCCCGTCCGAACAGGAAGTCCGATCCGCCAAGCCCCTTCAGCAAATCGGAACCCCTGCCTCCGTCCAGCGTATCGTCGTGGCTTGTGCCAGTGATGGTGTCGCCGTAAATAATCTCGGCATAATCCAGCGTTGCGAACCGCACGCTGTTGCCGATTTCCAGGACACCACCGTCGATCAGTTGATAATCGGTGATCGAAGTGTACCAGATGGCTGCCGTGTCAGGGTCCAGCAGATCGGGCAAGGGCTCTCCGTCGAAAGCGAAGACATATCCCGATGATGGCGAGGTCGTTACGTCGAAAATCTTTGCGGTTCCGGTTCCGGCATCGCCGTCCCAGAAATAGGCCCCCATGTAGAACAGAAGACCGGCGTTCAGCAGCGACAGCGTTACATCGCCGGCGGTGACATAGACTTGATCGAAACTTTGCGGATTGAAGTCGATTGGCGAAAACAAGCCTTCGTCGGCAGCGATCGAATAGCTGAAATCCAGATTGTCGCCAATCGCTTCGAACGTCAGTACCGCCGTGTTGAAGACGATGACCCCCTGTTCATTCAAACGATAACTGTACCCGGTAAATGAAACCCGTGACATGACTTGTACCCCTTACATTACCCACGGATCAGGCATAAGCGAGCGTGCTGTGCGCGGACAATGTAAAAGTTTAATTAAACTTAACGCAAAGGCACTGCATGACTCCCAAAAAAAACCGGGCCAGATTGGCCCGGTAAGTGGGGGGAGGATATCCCCGGGAAAAAGCCGAAGGCTTATCTGTTGGTGAATTCGGGGTAGGCTTCCATCCCGAGTTCGGCCATGTCCAGACCGTTGATCTCTTCTTCTGACGACACCCGGATGCCCATGGTCGCTTTCAGAATGAACCAGACGATCGAGGACGAGACGACGACGAAGATACCGACAACGATGATCGAATAAAGCTGGGTGCCGATGCTGGCGTCGGAGTTGGTGAAGACAACGGCGATCGTGCCCCAGATGCCGGCCATCAGGTGCACGGGGATCGCACCGACGACATCGTCGATTTTCAGCTTGTCGAGGAATGGAACCCCGAAGACCACGATGATACCGCCGATGGCGCCGATGATGGTCGCGGAACCCAGAGTCGGGGTCAGCGGTTCGGCGGTGATCGACACCAGACCGGCCAGTGCGCCGTTCAGGATCATGGTAAGGTCAGGCTTTTTGTACAGAAGCTGCGTCAGGATCATAGCGGTGATCAGGCCACCGGCAGCAGCTGCGTTGGTGTTGGCGAAGATCCGCGACACGTCGGCGACATCACCGATCGACCCCATGGCAAGCTGCGAGCCGCCGTTGAAGCCGAACCAGCCGAGCCACAGGATGAACGTACCCAAGGTGGCAAGCGTCAGGTTCGAACCCATGATGGGGTGAACGCGACCGTCCTTGTATTTGCCGATGCGCGGTCCGAGGATCAGTGCGCCCGTCAGGGCTGCCCAGCCACCGACCGAGTGCACGACCGTGGAGCCGGCGAAGTCGAGAAAGCCCGCCTCGTCCAGGAAGCCGCCGCCCCATTTCCAGGACGCCTGCAACGGATAGATGACCGCCGTCAGGATAACCGTGAAGATCAGGAACGGCCACAGCTTGATCCGCTCTGCCAAAGCACCCGAAACGATGGAGGCCGTCGCGGCGCAGAACATCAGCTGGAAGAAGAAATCCGAAGCCGTGGAGGCGTAGGAATAGTCGTCGACCGCGTCAGCGCCAGCGCCGACGGCTTCCATGACTGCAGGACCCCAAACACCGGATAGTACACCGGAGAGGGAGTCATCGTTAGCCCATGTGCCCAGAGGGTACATCAGGTTGTAGCCGATCAGGTAATAGAAGATACAGGCAAGTCCGAACAGGCCCATGTTCTTGGTAAGCTGCATGGTGACGTTCTTGGAGCGGACGAGACCGGCTTCCAGCATGGCGAAACCTGCCGCCATCCAGAAGACGAGAAAGCCGCCGACAAGAAACAGCAGCGAGTTGAGAATGAAGACGACGTCCGTCGGAACGGCGGCTGCAACTTCCTGGGCGCTGGCGAGCGCTGGAAGCGCTGCGATTGGCGCGGCAAGGCCGAGTGCATTGAGTTTCATGGTAGTTCCCTCTTATAGATATGTTAGAGCGCGTCGTCGCCGGACTCGCCGGTCCGAACGCGAACAGCCTGTTCCACATTGAGGACAAAGATCTTGCCGTCGCCGATCTTGCCGGTCTTGGCGGACTCCTCGATTGTGGAAACAACAACGTCGGCCAGATCATCGGGGACGACGATATCGAGCCGCACCTTTGGTACGAAGTTCACGGCGTATTCCGCGCCGCGATAGATTTCGGTATGGCCGGATTGCGCGCCGTAGCCCTTGATCTCGGTGACCATCAGGCCCTTGGCGCCGGCTTCGGTCAGCGCTTCGCGGACCTCTTCCAGCTTGAATGGTTTGATTGTGGCAATAATGAGTTTCATTTTTCCCTCTTTGACAATCGGACGATCGGGTCCGAGTGGTTACGGTGCCAAACAACGATCAGATCCCGATTGCGGCAAGCGGCGGCTCAAAAGATCAGCAAGGTTTCCCATTCAGCGCCTAATTTTTGTGCGCGTATAAAGAAATGTATAAATTTTAGGCACCTTGATAGTGTCGCCTGTCTGGATTAAACGCTCCACAAAACGACTCAGAACGACTATCCTTAGGAAAAGCCAAACGGCAAGCAGCAGGCAAAACATGGCAAACGGACCCGGAAGGAAGCCTCCACTCGTGGCGGAAAAGCGCAATTTTGCGGGCGGGAAGACTGCGCCTAAAAAGGCGGCAGCCGCCCCGAAAGCCAAACCCAAGAAGGTCGCGAGTAAACGCAGAGCCGCAACGTCGAAGCCGCGGGGCGGTATTATCGGCTGGATATTTCGGGCGCTGCGCAGTCTGGTCTGGTGGACCGTTTCGCGACTGGCCATTGTCGGCCTCTTGGCGCTGGGGTCGGCCGTCGGATATTATTATGTGAAATTGCCGCCAGCCTCGAAGCTGATGGATGCGCGCGAAAACGGTTCGGTCACGATGCTGGACTACAAGGGAGAGGTCTTCGCCTGGCGCGGTGACCAGTTCGGCGGACTGGTGACGGCGCAAACGGTATCGCCGCACCTGCGCAACGCCGTGGTCGCAACCGAGGACAAACGCTATTACCGCCATTTCGGCGTGTCGCCGCGCGGAATTATCGGCGCGATTCGCATCAACCTGAGCGAAGGACGCGGACCGTTCGACGGAAATGGCGGGTCCACGATCACCCAGCAGGTCGCCAAGCGCGTGTATTTCTCCGACCTGCCCGGCCTGCAGCGCAAGATCAAGGAAGTCCCGATGTCGATCGCGATGGAGTTGAAATACTCCAAGGACGATATCCTGACGATCTATCTGAACCGCGCCTATCTGGGGGCCGGAACCTTCGGTTTCGAGGCTGCCAGCGAACGCTATTTCGGCAAGTCCGCGCGCAGCGTCAGTCCGGCCGAGGCGGCGATGCTGGCCGGACTGCTCAAGGCGCCGTCTACCTATGCGCCGACCCGGGATCTGGGCCGCGCGCAGGACCGCGCCAACCTTATCATCGGGTTGATGGAGGATCAGGGCTATCTGACCGAAGCCGAGGCGCGAAATGCCCGTGCAAATCCGGCCCGCCTGTCGCAAACCGCCGAAAAGCGTGCCGGTGGCTATTTCGCCGACTGGATCATGGAATCCGCTCCGGACTTTCTGATCAAGGACACGACCGAGGATGTGCTGATCCGGACGACCTTCGATGCCCGCATCCAGAAAGCGGCTGAAACCGCGCTGTCCGAGGTTTTCGCGACGCGGGTCAAGGAGGGCTCGAACGCTGAGGCGGCAATTGTGGTGATGTCGGCCGACGGTGCGGTGCGCGCCATGGTCGGCGGTCGCAAGACCCAGATTGCCGGTAGTTTCAACCGCGCAACACAGGCGCTCCGCCAGACCGGATCTTCTTTCAAGCCATTCGTCTATGCCGCCGCACTCGAGTCCGGCTACCGGTATGACACCATCGTCGAGGATGCGCCCTTCACTATCGACGTGCCGGGGTCGGGTCCATACACGCCGAAGAACTATACACGGGAATTCCGCGGTCCGGTCACGCTGACCGAGGCGCTGGCCCAGTCGATCAACACTGTCGCGGTGCGCGTTTCCGAGGCGATCGGACGCGAACGCGTCCGCGCCGTGGCGCAGGACTTCGGCATCACAAACGATATTGCGGTGGGACCGGCACTGGCGCTGGGCGCCTCGGAATCGACGCTGCTGGAAATGACGGGCGCCTATTCCGGCATCCTGAACAAGGGGCGTGCTTCAATGCCCTACGGAGTGACGGAGATCACATTGCAAGGTGACAACACGCCGTTGCTGGGCAAAACAGGCGGCGTTGGGCACCGGATTATCAACGAAATGGCCGCCGAACAGTTGATCTATATGATGAACCAAGCCGTGGAAACCGGAACCGGACGCCGCGCGAGGCTGGGTTCGCGACAGGCCGCGGGCAAGACCGGAACGACCTCGGGCGGGCGTGACGCATGGTTCATCGGGTTCACGGCAGACTACGTGGCAGGCGTCTGGATGGGCTATGACGACAATTCGAAACTGTCGGGCGTGACCGGTGGCGGACTGCCGGCCGACATCTGGCGCGAAACTATGTTACGGGTCCATGACGGCCTGCCCGAAAGCCCGCTGCCTATGAGCGTCCCGGAACCGGTGTATCAACCAAATACCGAAATTGTAGATCTGGAAAGCGCCATTCGAAAGGACCTGAAATCGCTGGAACGCAAAATCAACGATTCAGGCAAGAGTCTAGAGAAAACACTGAAAAGGCTGTTCGGCCTCAGCAACTGACAGGGTTTCATGCGAGAGGTGATGCCGGCCGCACAAGGCGGCCAGCGTTCTTAACCGGCTGTCTTGAGATCTGTTATCAGGCCGTTGATGTCGCCGCCATTCTTGTCGAGCATCAACCCGATCTCTTCGCGCTCCGACCGCATCATGTTGATGCCTTCGATGATCAGGTTGAACATCAGGTCTTTGCCCGACTTGTCACTGATCAGCCAGTTGACCTCGAATGGCGCCTGGCCGGCCAGTTTGACCGTGCTGTCAACGACGAAGAAACTCTTTTCCGGACGCGAACCGGTCACGGTGATTTCGGAACCAATAAATTCCCTGAACCGCTTGCCGTATTTGCGTGCCATGTAGCCCCGGAAAGCCTCGACATAGGCCGAGCGCTGAGTTGTTGACGCAGAACGCCAAGCAACGCCTAATGTGGTCTGCGCAATAATCGGCACATCAGCGTATTTGGCAAAAATCCTCTCGAACTCGTCATACATGGCGGTCTCGGACTTGCCGGAATTGATGACGGACATGACGTCATCCGTCAGGCGGTCCACCAGCTTTCGCGCTTCGTCGGCATTCAGCGCGAGCGCAGCCGGCGCCAGTGTCACGGCAATGCCGCCGGCGACGGCGGCCAGCGCGGTTCTGCGGTTCATGATTGCCCTATTGAGCATAGGGATCCTCCAAATCAGCTTCAGTAAGTTCCTTACTTAGTTCGAACCTGCGGCTTTGCAAATAGTAGGACCGCTCTGTGACGTAACTATCGGAAGAATTATACAGAACATCGTCGATCAGGATGGTATACCGGTGCCGCTCCCCAAATTTGTCGAGCGCCCATACGGTAGTGCGATAGGAATCGCTTCGTTTCGGAAGAACCTGACGGAGCGGATCCAGCATAAGGATGTCGACGGCCAGGCCCACGGCTCCGCGCGCGGTGTTCGGGCCGTACAGCGGCACCTCGACATAGGGCCCTTCCCCCACCTTCCAGGAATGCAGGGTCTCGCCGAAATCCGTGTCCTCGTCAGGCAAGCCCATTTCGGAGGCGACATCGAGTATACCGCCCAACCCGAAGAGTGTGTTCGACATGAAACGCAAAGTCGTGATCGCAGCGCCCTCAATGTCTAATTGAAGCATATTGTTCAGGAAACGGTTTGGCATGCTCAGGTTGTCGGCGAAATTGATGACGCCCCGCTTGGCCGGTTCCGGGACGACCGTGCCATAGACTTGCGACGCGGGACGGACCAACGCCCTGTCCATGGTCTTGTTAAAACTGTGAACGGCGCGGTTTTGCGGTTCCAGCGGATCGCGGAACTCGCTCTGGGGGCCGGGCGAACTGCATCCGGCGAGCGCGACCGTGAAGGTTGCGAAGGTTGCAAGCGCCAAACGCGCACGCGCGTTTTCTCGGCCAGGACCGCGGGAAATAAGCCGGTTAAAAATTTTTTGCATTATATCACTCTGAACCAAGGAAATCCGAACCTATTCAAGTCTACCAGTTGCGGGCGTCCATTTGAAAGCGAATAAAAAATCTGACAAACCTGATTCTGCCCCAACCGGGTCACATATATGTTAAGTTTCATCGATTATTAATCAAAAAGTCATGGAGTGGCCAAGAGCCCGCGTGTAGATTGGGAATATCATGCAAACAAGCACGCCAGTAAAATCGATTTACCCTCAGGGTTTGAAAGAGTTGCGCACAGTGCGCAACCGCAATGTGCCGCCGTTCATGGCGGTGGGTCTGTTCAGTGTTTTCGTCAACCTGCTGATGTTGACCGGCCCGATCTACATGCTCCAGATTTACGACCGCGTGCTTGGAAGCCGCTCCGAAGAAACCTTGCTGGCCCTGTCGATCCTTGCCGTCACGCTTTACGCGCTGATGGGGATTCTGGACTGGGCGCGCGGACGGGTTCTGGCCCGTGTCGGCGCACGGTTCCAGCAGGATCTGGACGAGCGCGTGTTCCGCACCGTATTGGCCACCCGTTCCGTACAGACCGAAGGCAAGGCGCTCGACGATCTGGAGGCGGTGCAGCGGGTGTTCTCCTCCCAGGTTCTGTTCGCGGTGTTCGACATGCCGTGGACGCCGCTTTTTGCGGCCGCGATCTTTCTGTTTCATCCCTGGCTGGGCTGGCTTGCCGTGTGCGGCGGCCTGGTTCTGGTAACGCTGACGTGGCTGAACCAGTTCCTGACCCGCCGCCCGCAAGCTACCGGAGTGATTGCCGGCCGTCGGGCCTCGGATTTTGCCGGTGGCGCACAGCGCCAGCGGGATGTTGTTCGCGGCATGGGGATGGGCGCGGCAGTTTTCGCACGCTGGCAAAAGCTGCGGACGGAGGCCCTGCGCGCGACTCTGGGGGCCAATGACAAGACAGGTTTCATCACGTCTTTCACAAAAGCGTTCCGGCTCGGTCTGCAGTCGGCAATGCTGGGTTTGGGCGCCTTTCTGGTGTTGCAGGGCGAATTAACCGCCGGAGCCATGATCGCGGCCTCGATCCTTATGGGCCGCGCGCTGGCGCCGGTCGAACTGGCCATCGGCCAGTGGCAGATCATGCAGCGGGCGCAAAAGGCATGGGCCGATCTGTCGCGTGTGCTCGAAACGACGCCGGCAGAGCCGCCAAGGACTATCCTGCCGCGGCCCAGGGCCCTGCTGGAGGCAAAGAACCTGTCGGTGGTGCCGCCGGGCGAATATCAGGCCAGTTTGAAGATGGTCAGTTTCAAGCTGGAACCTGGTCAGGCGATGGGTGTGATCGGGCCGAGCGCAGCGGGTAAATCGACACTGGCCAGGGTGATTGCGGGTATCTGGTCGCCGATCTCCGGCAAAATCCGCCTGGACGGCGCTACCATCGACCAATACGATCCCGACACTTACGGCGCTTATATCGGCTATCTGCCGCAGGAAGTGACTTTGTTTGATGCGACGATTGCCGAAAATATCGCGCGGATGGCAGAGGAGCCGGACTCCGCCAAAGTCGTTGCTGCCGCGCAGCAAGCCGGAGCGCACGAGATGATCCTGCAACAGCCGGACGGCTATGACACACGTATCGGCACGGTTTCGGGCCGCCTGTCAGGCGGGCAGAAGCAACGCCTCGCGCTGGCACGGGCGCTTTATGGCGATCCTCTGCTGCTGGTGCTGGACGAACCGAATTCCAATCTTGATGCCGTCGGATCGGCGGCGCTGAATTCAGCCATCCGCGACCACAAGGCCCGCGGCCATTCGGTCGTGATTATGGCGCACAGGCCCGCCGCCATCGCCGAATGCGACACGATCCTTTATCTGGAGGACGGCAACAGTCGCGCCTTCGGTCCACGGGACGAGGTGCTGAAGGCGCAGGTCAAGAATGTCGCGCAGATATCCGATGCCATCCAGCGGAGTTCCGGCTCATGAACCGAACCGAACGTCCGATCTGGGCCTCCCGCACGCCCACGATCATAGGGCTGCTCACTGTCGTCGCGCTGTTTCTCGGGCTCGGGGTCTGGGGCACACAAAGCCGGATCGCGGGCGCGGTCGTGGCGCATGGCATGATACAGGTCGAATCGCTGCGGCAGGTGGTGCAACACCCCGATGGCGGTGTGGTCGGAACCATTCGCGTGACCGACGGCGACAAGGTCGAGGCGGGCGATATCCTGATCCGCTTCGATGACACGCTGTTGCTGTCCGAGATTGCCATCGTCGACGGCCAACTGGCCGAATCGATGGCCCGCAAGGACCGTTTGCGCGCAGAACGCGACGGCATGGACCATGTGGAATTCTCGGCGGCATTGCTGGAGCGCACCAAGACCGATGCCAAGATTTCGGATCTCGTCTCGGACGAGCGGCAACTCTTCCGGACGCGACTCGAGTTCCTGCAGAAAGAGGCCGAGCAACTGGCCGAACGCAAGGAGCAGATCAAGGGCCAGCTGGATGGCGTTGAGGCGCAACTTGCGGCAACACGAACGCAGCTCGAACTGATCGCGCAGGAACTGGCCGACCAGCAGACGCTGCTGGATCAGGGGCTGGTTCAGGCGACGCGGGTACTGGCCCTGCGCCGCGAAGAGGCCCGTCTGCTGGGTGAATTGGGCGAACTGCAATCGGTCGTTGCGCGCGGCAACGCCCAGATGATCGAGACCGATATCGAGATACTGAAGCTGCAATCCCAGCGGCAGCAGGATGCGCTGGCGGAACTGCGAGAGATCGAGTTCCGGATGATCGAGCTGACGCAGCGCTCCCTGTCGGCGCAGGAAACCCTGTCGCGCATGGATGTGCGTGCCCCAATGTCGGGTCTGGTGCACGGAATGACTGTACACGCAATCCGCTCGGTGGTGCGCGGGGCCGAACCGATCCTTTATATCATTCCGCAGGACAGCCCGATGCTGGTCAAGAGCCGGATCGATTCCATCCACATCGATCAGGTCCATGTCGGGCAGGAAGCGGCGTTGCGGTTCTCCACCTTCGACCAGCGCACGACTCCTGAAGTGATCGGCCACGTGGCGAAAGTCTCGGCCGACGTGTTTACGGACGATGTGACAGGCCTGACCTATTACTCCGCCGATATCATTCCGGTTCCGGAAGAACTGGAAAAGCTCGGCGAAGTGGAGCTGTTGCCCGGCATGCCGGTGGAGGCCTTCATCAAGACAGGTGAACGGACGCCGCTGAGCTATCTGGCCAAGCCGATGGCCGATTATTTCAACCGCGCCTTCCGCGAGTTGTAAATTCCCGCGGAACGGGGTTAATCCCTGTTTCCCCGGCGCGCGCAATGTCATAGCCTTGCGCCTGAAACGCAAACAGGAGGCACCTATGGCGAATATGATCGAAACCAAACTGGCGGAACTGGGTGTGACCCTTCCCGATGCACCGGCACCGGCGGCGAATTACGTACCCTATGTAATCTCCGGTGACCTTATTTTTGTGTCCGGCCAGATTTCCAAGGACGCGGGCGGGCTGATCACCGGCAAGCTGGGCGCGGGGTTCACCGTCGAACAGGGTCAGGCTGCGGCCAAGGTCTGTGCCATCAACTTGCTGGCACAGGTCAAGAAAGCTCTGGAGGGCGATCTGGACCGGTTGGTGCGCGTCGTGAAACTGGGCGGTTTCGTCAATTCGACGGCGGATTTCACCGACCATCCCAAGGTCATCAACGGCGCTTCCGACTTCATCGGCGAAGTGTTCGGACCCAAGGGAGCGCATGCCCGTGCGGCGGTCGGGACATCGTCTCTGCCACTGGGCGTCGCGGTCGAGATCGAAGGTATTTTCGAGTTCAGATAATGCATGTCCATCTGCATCCCCATTTCCTGACGGTTCCACTGGCACACCGGACCTTCCATGATCTTGATCAGGGGCGTCCGGAAAATTCCATCGAAGGGGCCAAAGCGGCGATCGCGGCGGGTTATGGCATGGAAATCGACGTGCAACTGTCGAAAGACGGCTGTGCCATCGTGTTCCATGACGATGATCTGGACCGGCTGACCGCCAAACGCGGGCCGATCCGGGACAGGACCTCTGCCGAACTTGCGGGCATCCTGCTGAAGGGCGGCGACACGGCCCCACCAACCCTGCCCGTGTTTCTGGAGCTGGTGGACGGACAAGTGCCGCTGCTGATCGAGATCAAGGATCAGGACGGCGCGATGGGACCGGATGTCGGCCCGCTGGAACAGGCTGTCTGTGCCGCTCTTCGGGGGTATGGCGGGCCGGTGGCGCTGATGTCCTTCAATCCGCATTCGGTGCTGAAATGTGCCGAGCTGGCGCCCGAAATACCGCGCGGCCTGGTGACGGAGAAGTTCACGGCACTGGAATGGCGCAATGTGCCGTCGGGCCGTCGCGCCGAACTGGCGGTCATCCCCGACTACGACCATGCCGGCGCCTGTTTCATATCCCATAGCATCAGGGATCTGGCCTCGCCGCACGTTCAGAAAGTCCGCGAAAAGGGCGGCAAGATCCTGTGCTGGACGGTCCGTTCGCCCGTGCAGGAAAAGAAGGCACGGAAACTCGCGGACAACATTACTTTCGAAGGCTATCATGCGCTGAAAACCGGAAGTTGACCTTTGAAGCCGCAGTGCCATCATTGGCGCGAGGAACAGGTGGATATGCCCGACGGATCCAATATCGAAATCAGCGTTGTCACCGGCCTGTCCGACATTTCGGCGGCGGACTGGGATGCCTGCGCCGTCGGGGAACCTTCGGCAGACCGGCCCGCCGATCCGTTCACCACGCATCGCTTTCTGAAAGCGCTTGAGGACAGCGGTTCTGTCGGACCGGGAACAGGCTGGACGCCGCGTCACCTCGTTGCGCGGCAGGATGGTCAAGTGATTGCCGTTATGCCCTGCTATGCAAAGGGCCACAGTCAGGGCGAGTATATCTTCGACCACAATTGGGCGCATGCCTATGAGAACGCGGGCGGCGACTATTATCCTAAACTTCAGGCGGCGGTGCCGTTCACGCCAGCCACCGGACGGAGGTTCCTGACCCGCGACGGTTTTGACGCGATCGGACAGAACGCACTTGTACAGGGCGCGGTGCAACTGGCCGCCAACAACGGCCTCTCTTCGCTTCACATCACGTTCTGCACCGAAAAGGAATATGTTGCCGGCGGGCAGATGGGCCTGATCCAGCGCATCGGGCAACAGTTCCACTGGTACAATGACAGTTATGACACCTTCGACGATTTCCTCGGCGCACTTTCGTCGAGAAAACGCAAGAACATCCGCAAGGAACGCGAGCTGGCGCAGGCTTTCGGCGGCACGATCCACCAGTTTACCGGCGACCAGATCACGCCGGAGCACTGGGACGCGTTCTGGCGATTCTATCAGGACACCGGCGCGCGCAAATGGGGCACGCCCTATCTGACGCGGGATTTCTTCCAACGGGTTCACGAATCCATGCGCGATGACGTTCTACTGATCTTGTGTCAGCGCGCGGGACGCTGGGTGGCGGGGGCGCTGAATTTCATCGGACGCGACGTGCTCTATGGCCGCTACTGGGGATGTGTAGAGGATCACCGCTGCCTGCATTTCGAAACCTGCTATTATCAGGCTATCGACTATGCCATCGCCAACGGGTTGGAACGGGTCGAGGCTGGCGCGCAAGGTCCGCACAAGCTGGCGCGCGGCTATCTTCCGGCACCCGTCTATTCGCTACACTGGATCGGTGACGCCGGTTTCCGCAAGGCGATCGAACGCTATTGCCGGGCCGAGGCCGACGCGGTGGGCGAAGAGATCGAGGTGATGACGAGTTACGGACCTTTCAGGAACACGGACGGAGAAAACAATGGCTGAGAAACTTACCACGGCGCAACGCGACACTGATCTGGCCCCGCTGCTGGCGGCAGGCTGGGCCATGGCGGACGGGCGCGACGCCATCGTAAGGGAATTCAAATTCAAGAGCTTTATCGAGGCGTTCGGCTGGATGACCCGCGCCGCGATCTGGGCCGAAAAATGGAACCATCACCCGGAATGGTCAAATGTCTACAACCGGGTCAGCGTGACTCTGACAACCCATGATGTGGACGGGCTGTCGGAACTGGACGTGAAACTCGCGAAAAAGATGGATGCTCTGGCCGGTTAGGGCTCAGAGCAGGTCAAGCATGGTTTCGCCAGCGGACAGGTTGCAGGTGCCGCGATCCTCGTCGAAGTTGAAGGCCTCGATAACGCCGTTGCGCAGTAGCAGGCTGTAGCGCTTCGAGCGTCCGTACATTCCGCCCGCAGGCGCGTCGTAGTTCATTTCCACAGCCTTGGTATAGCTGCCGTCGGCGTCCGACAGCATGAGGATGCCGGCGTCATGCGCGCCCATATCCGCGCCCCATGCCTTCATCACGGCGGGATCGTTTACAGCGATGCAGGCGATGGTGTCGACGCCCTTGGCGCGCAGTTTATCGGCGGTGCGCACGAAGCTCGGCATATGCGCGGCGGTGCAGGTGTTGGTATAGGCTCCGGGCAGGGCGAACAGTACCACGGTCTTGCCCGCGGTCAGCTCGCGCAGTGAAACGGTTTCGACGCCGTCCGCGCCTGTCCGCAAAAATGTGGCGTCGGGCAAGGTCTTGCCAACTTCGAGTTTCATATGTGACTCTTTTCCTGTGATTTCGTGCTGACGGGCAATATAGATCGGGCTACACAATTCACCAGTCGAAATTGAGCAGGTGCGGAAAATGCGGATCGTTGGCGGGAAATACAAAGGCACGGCGCTGGCCTCGGTCGGAAAGGGCGATGCGGCGGCGCATCTGCGCCCCACGTCGGACAGGGTCCGGGAGAGTATTTTCAACCTGCTGATAAACGGCGGCTACGGCGATCCGGTTACAGATGCGCAGGTGCTGGATCTTTTCGCCGGCACCGGCGCGCTGGGCTTCGAGGCCTTGTCACGCGGCGCGGCGTTCGCGCTGTTTGTCGATGACGGGGTCAAGGCTCGCGCCCTTATCCGCCAGAACATCGATATCTTGCAGGTCATCGGCGATTGCAAGCTGTACCGCCGCGACGCGACCCGCCTGGGACCATCCCGCGACATGGCCTTCGATCTGGTGTTTCTGGACCCGCCCTATGGCAAGGGCCTGGGGCAAAGGGCGCTGGCATCCGCGGCAGAGGGCGGATGGCTGTCCGACGGCGCGACGGTGGTTTGGGAAGAGGGCGCCGAGCAGGCGCCGCCCGAAGGCTTCACCCGACTCGATGCGCGGAAATACGGCGACACCTGGGTGCATATCCTGAGGTTTTCCGCCGTCTGACGGCGCAGTGGCCGAGTTGCGTCTTGTCCCGCGAATCGCAATATGGGATGGTCGCGCAAACGAGCAGAAAACCAAAAAGAACGATATGGCCGCGGCAAGCACGCTTCTCAAGAATATCTTTGGACATGACGGCTACCGCGACGGGCAGGCCGAGATCGTGGACTCTGTCGTGGACGGCAAAAATGTCCTCGCCATCATGCCGACAGGCGGTGGCAAGTCGCTGTGTTTCCAGCTTCCGGCGGTGATGCGCGAGGGCGTAACTGTGGTGATCTCTCCGCTGATCGCGCTGATGCGGGATCAAGTGCGTGCCCTGCGCGAGGCAGGCGTCGAAGCGGGCGCCCTGACCAGCGGCAACACCGAGGAAGAAACCGAAGAGGTGTTTCAGGCAATCGAGCAGGGTCGGCTGAAACTGCTCTATATCGCCCCTGAACGACTGGCCAACCCGGGCACGGCGATTCTGCTGCGCAAGGCGGGCGTATCGCTGATCGCGGTGGACGAGGCGCATTGCGTCAGCCAGTGGGGTCACGACTTCCGGCCCGACTACCTGCGGATCGGGGCCTTGCGCGCAGATCTGAAGGTGCCGCTGGCGGCCTTTACCGCGACGGCGGATGTGGAAACCCGGGCCGAGATTATCGACCGTCTGTTCGGGGGGGGAACGCCGGAAGTGTTCCTGCGCGGTTTCGACCGCCCCAACATACACCTCGCGTTCCAGCCCAAGGACAGCCCGCGCAAACAACTTCTTGCCTTCGTCGCCGCGCGCAAGGGTCAGTCCGGCATCATCTATTGCGGCACGCGGGCGAAATGCGAGACGCTGGCCAAAGCGATGCGCGACGACGGACACAAGGCGCTGCATTACCACGCAGGCATGGAGGCCGACGACCGCCGTCTGGCCGAACAGAGGTTTCAGCAAGAGGACGGGCTGATCGTCTGCGCCACCGTCGCCTTCGGCATGGGCATCGACAAGCCTGACATCCGCTGGGTGGCGCATGCCGACCTGCCGAAATCCATCGAGTCCTATTATCAGGAAATCGGCCGCGCCGGGCGCGACGGCGAACCGGCCGACACGCTGACGCTATATGGTCCCGAAGATATACGTCTGCGCCGCGCCCAGATCGACGAGGGACTGGCACAGGCCGACCGCAAGGGTGCGGATCACGGACGGCTGAACGCGCTCCTGGGTCTGGCCGAGGCGCGGCGCTGCCGGCGGCGGGTACTGCTGCGCTATTTCGACGAGGAATTGGAGTCCTGCGGAAACTGCGACCTGTGTGACAACCCCGCCGACCTGTTCGACGGAACCGAGCCGGTGCGAATGGCGCTGTCGGCCATCCTGCGCACGGGCGAGTGGTTCGGCGCGGGCCATCTGATCGACATCCTGCGCGGTAGCATGACCGACAAGGTCAAGGCCAAGGGTCATGACGAACTGCCGACCTTCGGTGTCGGCCGCGGTTACGACAACCGCCAGTGGCAGGCGATATTCCGGCAGATGATGGGCTATGACCTGATCCGCCCCGATCTGGAGCGCCACGGCGCGCTGCGCATGACCGAGGCGGCGCGGCCGATCCTGCGCAACGAACAGACCATAGAGTTGCGCCGCGACACTATCACCCGTGCGGTGAAAACAGTGGCGGTCAAGTCGCTGGTCTCGGAGGAGGACGAACCATTGCTTTCGGCGCTCAAGGCCAAGCGTCGAGCATTGGCGCAGGCCTTGCAGGCGCCCGCCTATGTGGTGTTCCCCGATGCGACGCTGATCCGGATGGCAGAGGCCAAGCCGAAAACGCTCGACGATTTCGCGGGCCTTCCGGGTGTCGGTGCGGTCAAGCTGGAACGCTACGGCAAGGACTTTCTGGAGGTGATCAACGGCGCGGCCGAGGCTCCGCATCCTGCGCGGCGCAAGCTGGCAGGACGCGGGTCCGGCAACCTGTTCGACCGCCTTCAGGCGGCACAACTGGATCTGGCGCACGGGATCGACGGAACGGACAAGCTGATGTCCTGCCCCGCGCCCGCACTGGCCAAGCTGGCTGAAACACGCCCCCGCGACATGGCCGCTATCAAGCGCATTCTGGGCGATCGCAAGGCGGAACGCTTCGGGTCCGCTTTTCTGAAAGTGATTGCGGCGGAATAGGGCTTGGCGTTGCGCGAATACAGGCTATGTCCGGACCAGACAAGAATGAGGTACAAATGCTCGCAGTAATTTCTCCCGCAAAAAAAATGAATTTCGATCCGCTTCCGGACGGGTTTCCCGAGAGCTTTCCGGAGCTACAGAGCGACGCCAATTCCCTTGCCGCCACCGCGCGGCAACTGGGCCGGTTGGACCTGCGCCGCTTGATGGGGATCAGCGAGGATCTGGCGAAACTCAATCAGGCGAGGTTCAAGGCTTTCGAAAAACAGTCGGACGATCGTAACTCGAAACAGGCGGCGCTGGCCTTTGCCGGGGACACCTATGTCGGGCTTCAGGCCGAAACGTTTGATGCCGAAGATCTGAATTTTGCGCAGGATCATCTGCGGATCCTGTCGGGGCTCTACGGGGTGCTTCGTCCGCTGGACAGGATACAGCCTTACCGGCTGGAAATGGGAAGCCGGCTGAAAAACCGCCGGGGAGCCAACCTCTATGCCTATTGGGGCGACCGGGTCGGTGCTGCGCTGGATCAGGCCGCAGGCGACGGGCCGGTGATCAATCTGGCCTCGGCCGAGTATTTCAAGGCGGCGGGCAAGGCAATGCGCGCACCTGTGATCACGCCCGCCTTCAAGGAAGAGCGCGACGGTGACCTGAAGATGATCGGCTTTTTTGCCAAGAAGGCGCGCGGGATGATGGCGCGTTTCATCATCCACAACCGGATCGCGGATGCCGAGGCCTTGAAGGATTTCGATTTGGAGGGCTATGCCTTTCAGCCGTCCCTGTCGGGCGAAACGAACTGGACCTTCACCCGTAAGGCGGCGTGAACCGCCTCAGCCGAAATCGCCGTGCATGAACCAGCCGCCGGTCTTGCCGCCGCCAAGTGCTTGAAACAGCCACAGATGCTCGCCGCTTTCGGTGATCACGCGCCAGTAGTCGCGCGTGCCCGTGCGCCATGCCGGATCATCCAGCCACCATTCCGGCGCGATGCGCTCGGGGCCGATGGCGTGCCGCGTGGTGAAATCGCGCCGCCGCCAGCGGAACCGTTCCGGCGGGCGGCCCGCCGCCTGCGGATGCACCGGTTCCGGGACGAACATAAGCAACGGGCGCGGCGTGCGCGGCACCGGCCAGTCGCGGGCGACGACGGCATAGGCGGCGGACTGTATCGTCTGCGTTTTTTCAGGGATGTGGCTGGCGGCAGGCGTCAGGCGGATTAGCGCCTCCAGCCCCATGCGCGCGCCCAGACGGCCCAGCAGATCGGCCAGCGCCGTATCGCCGTCGCGCAGCAGCTTGGCGGCGGCGACCGCGTCCAGATGCCCCTTGTGGCGGGTCTCGGTCAGCGGTTCGGTGACATGCGCTTGAAGACGCATCATGTCGATGCCGAAACCCGGCTCGATGGTCGGCAGTTGCAGGGTCAGCAGCGGGTGGATGCGGGCCGGATCGTCCGACGGACGCGCCAGCCCGACCTCGACCAGTTGCAAGCTGCGGTCGGTCCGGAACAGGGTCAGGCGCAGCCGCCGCGCGCCGCGTCCGGCCTTGCGCAGCTTGGCGCAGAGCGGCGGCAGCAGGCGGTCGATGCCCGCTTCGATGTCGTCGGCCAGCCCGATCGGATCGGGCAGCGACAGGCGGGTGGCGAAATGCTGCGGCGGTCCGCCGGGAGAGATTGGCTCCGGCTCTGCGCCCAGCGCCTGATCCAGCCGCCGCACCACGTCGGTGCCAAAGCGCCGCGCCAGCGCCGCGCGCGGCAGTCCGGTCAGGTCGCCGATGCAGCGGATGCCCAGACGCGCCAGCTTGGCGCAGGTCTCCACCTCTAGGCGTAGCGCTGGCAGGGGCAGGGGAGCTATGGCGGCGCGGGTTTGTCCCGTGGGCGCGACAGAGGTGGCGACGAAGCGTCCCGCCCGCGCCGGCGCTTGCCCGCCGCGCTCCCAGTTGCGCCGCTTGAAGGCGCGGGACCGGGTCGCGCGGGCCTCTTGCTCTATGGCGTCGCCGCTGCGGTGCGCGATGCTGGCCGTCCCCGCATAGCGCGCCAGCGCCCAGGCCGCGCCGACCGTATCTGCGATGCCGATATGCACGGTCAAGAACAAGGTTTCAGCGTCGGCGCGGATCGCCTCGGCCAGTCCTGCCTCGCCGCCGAACAGATGCGAACAACCAGTGATGTCCAGCAACAGCGCGGCGGGTGGTTGCGCCGCGACCCATGGTGAATACTTTCCGGACCAGCGCGACAGGGCTGCCAGAAACGACGCCTCCTGCTCCGGAGTGGCAGGGTGCGTCAGCAGGTCGGGGCAGAAAGCGCGCGCATCCGACAGGGACTGGCCGACCGATAGGCCCTCTGCCTCTGCCTCTGCTGACAGGCTGGCCAGTGTCAGGGTGTTGCTCTGCTCGGCGACGATGGCTAAGGGCCGGTCGATGCGGCCGCGATCAGCGCGCAGGACACGCTCTGCGGCAAGGTGCGGAAACCAGAGCGACAGGATACGGCGGTGGGCCATGGTGGCAGGGACTCATGTGTTCATGATTTGTTCCAAATTAGAGCGACCCGTCGCCGGAGTCGAGTCTTTGTCTGGTTCGGGGTCTCACAGCTTGCTACAAGGCACCATGATCGAGCCGTTGATATATACTCCGCCACAGACGCAATTGCAGGTGATCCATCAGGATGCCGTGCTGCTGGTGCTGGACAAGCCGTCGGGGCTGCTGTCCGTGCCGGGCAAG
This sequence comes from Paracoccaceae bacterium, assembly GCA_024640245.1. Classification (GTDB taxonomy): domain Bacteria; phylum Pseudomonadota; class Alphaproteobacteria; order Rhodobacterales; family Rhodobacteraceae; genus Amylibacter. The sequence continues at coordinate 19,868 of JAHEFH010000012.1, forward strand.
GCGGCGGAGCATCAGGATTGTCTGGAACTACGGGTCAGGGCAGAATTCCCCGAGGCGTTGCTGGTCCATCGGCTGGACATGGATACCTCCGGCCTAATGGTCTTCGCCCGTACCAAACCGGCCCAGCGGCATTTGGGGCTGCAATTCGAACGCCGGAAAGTGGCGAAAATCTATCTGGCGCGGGTGGACGGCGTCGTGGCACAGGACAGCGGCACGGTCGATTTGCCGCTGATCGTGGACTGGCCGAACCGGCCCTTGCAGAAGGTGGATTTCGACATTGGAAAACCCGCTCGCACCGATTGGCAGGTGCTGGAACGCGGCGACCGGACAACCCGTATGGAACTGCGCCCCCTGACAGGCCGCAGTCACCAGTTGCGCGTCCATATGCAGGCCATTGGGCATACCATCCTCGGCGACAGGTTTTACGGCAGCGCAGCGGTGATCGCGGCGGCAGACCGGTTGCAGCTGCATGCCCGGACACTGGAAATCCATCACCCCGACGGTGGAGTGCGCATCCGCTTTGAGGCCCCTGCGCCATTTTAGGCGACGGAACTTGGCACCGGCTACGTATTAACGAAAGTGCGGTCGCTCTGCGGAGCGCTGCAAAGTCTTGCCGCCTTGGGTTGAAGGCGGTATGCCATGGGCAGAAAGGGGGCCTGTCCATGGCAACAGATCCTGTAGAATTGACGGCAGAACTTGTGCGCTGCCCTTCTGTCACGCCGGCCGAAGGCGGCGCGTTGACCCTGCTGGAACAGCGCCTTTCGGCGGCGGGGTTCATATGCACCCGCGTCGACCGGAACGGCATCTGCAACCTGTTTGCCCGCTGGGGCAATCAGAAGAACGGCAGGACCTTCGGGTTCAACGGCCATACCGACGTGGTGCCGGTCGGCGATGCGGCGGCCTGGACCGTCGATCCCTTCGGGGCGGAACAGAAAGACGGCTTGCTCTACGGTCGCGGGGCGACGGACATGAAATCCGGTGTTGCGGCCTTTGCGGCGGCGGCGATCGATTTTGTCTCCGACACGCCACCGGATGGATCCATCGTGCTGGCCATCACTGGCGACGAGGAAGGCTCCGCGACCGACGGCACGCTGGCGCTTCTCGACTGGATGACGGAAAACGGCGAGCGGATGGACCATTGTCTGGTCGGAGAGCCGACCTGCCCGAACACCATGGGCGAGATGATGAAGATCGGGCGACGCGGATCGATGACAGCCTATTTCACGGCGCGCGGCGTGCAGGGGCACTCCGCCTATCCTCACCGAGCCAAAAACCCGATTCCGGCAATGGCCAGGCTGATGGCAAAATTGTCGGACCATGAACTGGATCGGGGCACGGCGCATTTCGATCCGTCAACGCTGGTCGTTACGACGATTGACACCGGCAACACTGCGAACAACGTCATACCGGCTGAGGTCCGCAGCACGGTAAACATAAGGTTCAACGACGCCCAGTCGTCGTCGGGATTGACCGGTTGGCTGCAATCTGAAGCAGACTCTATGGCGCAAGTAACAGGTATAAAAATTACTATGAAAACAACAGTTTCCGGGGAGAGTTTCGTGTTTCCTCCGGGCGAGCTATCGGCGCTTATCAGCAAGGCTGTCGAGGCGGAACTGGGCGTTGTGCCGGAACTGTCTACTTCAGGTGGGACATCGGACGCACGCTATGTCAAAGATGTTTGTCCGGTCGTCGAATTCGGTCTGGTCGGCAAGACTATGCATCAGGTCGATGAATCTGTTGAAATCGAGCAAATTCATCAGCTTAAATCTATATATTTACGTATTCTCTCAACTTATTTCGGATGAGCCGCGCCCAGCTCTTCATCATGGTAAAAGAGCCGCATCCGGGTCGCGTCAAAACCCGCCTGGGGCGCGATATCGGGATGACCGCCGCGGCGTGGTGGTTCCGGCATCAGGCGCGTGACCTGATCCGTCGGCTGGGCTGCGATCCCCGCTGGCAGACCGTTCTGGCGGTGTCGCCGGATCACGAGGGTCTGGCTAGCCGCATCTGGCCGCGGCACCTTCCGCGCTGGCCACAGGGAAGCGGGGATCTGGGCGACCGTATGGGCAGGATATTCCGCGATGTGCCGCAAGGTCCGGTTGTGATCATCGGAGCAGATATTCCCGGTATCACGCCCGCCCTGATCGCGCGCGCCTTCGCCGCGCTTGGTGATCATGACGCCGTGTTCGGGCCCGCGCCGGACGGGGGATACTGGCTGATCGGACTGAAGCGGGGCGCGCGGCCCGTCCCGTCCGGAATTTTCGAGCGCGTGCGCTGGTCCAGCGCCACCGCGCTGGATGACACGCGCGCCAGTCTGGGCAAGGCAAAAATTGCTTTCATAGACAGTTTGCGCGACGTCGATCACGCTACCGATCTGCGCGTTGCCGGCACCGAATTGAAATGACGCGGATCAACGCCCATGTTAGGGGAAGACATGAGTGATATACCAAGCAAACAACAGCTTCTTGACTGGATCAAGGAGAACCCGACCAAAACCAACAAACGAGAGATCGCGCGGGCCTTCAACATCAAGGGCGCGGCGCGGATTGATCTGAAACGCCTGCTCAAGGAACTGACGGCCGAGGGCCATCTGCAAAAGAACCGCAAGGCCTTTCGCGGATCGGCTGACCTTCCGCCGGTGCTGGTGCTGAGCGTCGCGCGGATCGACAGCCACGGCGACCTCTGGGCACAGCCCGTCGACTGGCGTGGCGAGGACCCGGCGCCAAAAATCCTGTTCTTCCCGAAAAAGGGCGATCCGGCCCTGACCAAGAACGACCAGATTCTGTGCCGTCTGTCGCCGTCGAGCGATCCGGACATTGCCTATGAAGCCCGCCTGATCCGCAAGATCGCGTCCGGACCGCAGAAGATCATCGGCCTCTATCGTATCGGCTCCGAAGGCGGCCGCGTCGTTCCCGTCGACAAGAAGATCGACCGCGAATATCGCGTTGCCAAGGACGACAGCATGGGCGCGAAGGAGGGTGAACTGGTCGAGGCGCAGCAAATCGGCCCTAAGGGGCGCATGGGCCTGCCGACTGCAAGGATCGTGGAAAGGCTCGGCGATCCGATGGCGCCGAAGGCTATTTCCCTGATCGCAATTCACCAGCACGGCATTCCCGACGAGTTCCCCGCAGAGGTCGTGGCCCAGGCCGAAGACGCTAAACCGGCCCCGCTCGGCAAGCGCCGCGACCTGCGCGACCTGCCGCTGTTCACAATCGACCCCGAGGATGCACGGGACCGCGACGACGCGATCTGCGCCTTTCCGGACGACGATCCGAAAAACGATGGCGGCTATGTCGTCTGGGTCGCGATTGCCGATGTCGCCTGGTATGTCCGGCCTGGTACGGCGCTCGACCGCGAGGCGCGCAATCGCGGGAACTCCAGCTATTTTCCCGACCGCGTTGTTCCGATGCTGCCCGACGCCCTGTCCGGTGACCTGTGCTCGCTGCATGAAAATGTCGACCGCGCCTGTCTCGCGGTGCGTTTCGTGCTGAATTCGTCCGGTCACAAAATCGCGCATGAATTCCATCGCGGCATGATGCGCTCGCCTGCGGCGCTGAGCTATCATCAGGCGCAGGCGGCAGCGGATGGAACCTATGATGAGGCCACCGAACCGCTGAAACAGCAGATTGCGGATTTGTTCGCGGCTTACCACGTTGCCAGCAAGGCGCGGAACGAACGTCAGCCTCTGGACCTCGAACTGCCGGAACGCCGGATCGTATTGTCGGAAGAGGGCAAGGTCCTGTCGGTCGATTTCCGAGACCGTTTCGATGCGCATAAGCTGGTCGAGGAGTTTATGGTCACGGCCAACGTCTGCGCCGCAGAGACGCTGGAACAAAAACGCAGCCCGTTGATGTACCGCGTGCATGAAGAGCCTTCCCCGGGAAAGCTCGACGTCCTGCGCGAGGTCGCGGATGCCGCCGGCCTGACCATGGCCAAGGGTCAGGTGCTGCATACCCAGCACCTGAACAAGCTGCTGAAGGCCGCGGCTGGAACCGAGGATGCAGAAGTCATCAACATGTCGGTCCTGCGGTCCATGATGCAGGCCTATTACGCGCCGGTGAACCTCGGCCATTTCGGGTTGAACTTGCGCAAATACGCGCATTTCACTTCTCCGATCCGGCGTTATTCCGACCTGATCGTACATCGTGCACTGATCAGCGCACATAAATGGGGCGACGACGGTTTGTCGCCGCAGGAAATCGAGCGGCTTGCCGATACAGGCGACTGGATCAGCCTGACGGAGCGCCGCTCCATGCTGGCAGAACGTGACACCACCGACCGCTATCTGGCGGCATTTCTGGCCGAAAGGGTCGGTAGCGAGTTTTCGGGCCGCGTGTCCGGCATTGCCCGGTTCGGCCTGTTCGTGAAACTGGACGAAACCGGCGCGGACGGGATAATCCTGTTGTCTCATCTGGGGCGCGAATACTGGCGCTATAACGAAAAGGACGGCACGCTCAAGGGTGAGGACAGCGGTCGAATCATTGCTGTCGGCATGCCGGCGCTGGTGCGTCTGGCAGAGGCCGAACCGATCACTGGCGGGTTGACGCTCGAACTGCTGGAACTGGACGGCAAGCCGATGCCCAAGGGGACTTCGCGCGGAAAACCTGCGCAGGGCCGCAAGATCAGCAAGGCCGCCAAGCACAAACGCCGCATGCGTAAGGCATAGGCACAGTCGCGCCCAGATTTGGAGAGTCCGGATTTTTTCTTTTGTCAGATCGCCGAATTTTCGCTAAAATCCCTGCAAAATAACAATCTTCGGGCAGGAGATACCAATGAGAACGATCGTACAACGGGCCGCAATGCTTTGCGCCGGTTGCTTTGTGGCGCAGGGCAGTGTCGCAGCGGAGCCGGCAGCAGTACAGGAGCGCGCGGCCATCACACAGGAGTCCCAGTATTTGCAGGTCGCACAGAGCCAGACGGGTTTCGAGCGCTGGATCAGGGGCTTCCGCGCCGAAGCGCTGTCGCGGGGCATTTCGGCCCGCACCTATGACGCAGCCTTTCGTGGCGCGAAACTGAACGAGAAGGTGATCGAACGGGACCGTTCGCAATCAGAGTTCACCAAGCAGCTTTGGGAATACCTCGACAGCGCGGTCTCGGACACGCGCGTCTCCAATGGTCGTGGCAAAGTCGACGACTTGCGGCGCGAACTGGCGCAGATCGAACAGCGGTACGACGTGGACGCACGCGCCTTCGTCGCCATCTGGGGGCTGGAGAGCGCCTATGGCGAATACATGGGCAACATAAATATCATCGAGGCGCTGGCGACACTGGCCTACGAGGGCCGACGCGAGAAATTCGCCAAGCAGCAGTTGATCGAGGCTCTGCGGATCATCCAGCGCGGCGATATTACAGCGGACCAGATTTCCGGTTCCTGGGCAGGCGCCATGGGTCACACGCAGTTCATCCCGACCAGCTATCAGGCTTACGCGCAGGATTTCGACGGTGACGGGCGGCGCGATGTCTGGAACCGCGACGATCCGCGCGACGCGCTGGCTTCGACCGCGAACTACCTTAAGGAATTCGGCTGGCAAAAAGGTCAGCCTTGGGGGGTCGAGATCAAAATCCCGGCCGGTTTCAATTATGCCGCCGCCGATCTGAAGGTCAAGAAACCGGTGCGCGACTGGAATGCGCTGGGCGTCCGCCTGATCGAAGGCGGGACGCTACCGAATTACGGTGACGCCGCGATCCTGCTGCCCGCCGGCGCCAACGGTCCGGCCTTTGCCGTGTTCAAGAATTTCTATGTCATCAAGCGTTACAACAACGCCAATTCCTACGCCATGGCCGTGGGCCATCTGGGCGACCGCATTTTCGGAGGCGGTCCGATCCGTGCAGAGTGGCCGCGCGGCGACCGCGGGCTGTTGCGGGCCGAACGCATGGAACTGCAACACAAGCTGACGGCCAAGGGCTTCTCGACGCAGGGCGTGGACGGGGTTATTGGCCCCAACACGATCGAGGCGGTGCGCCGCTATCAACGGGCCATCGGGGTCATTCCCGACGGCTATCCTTCACTGCGTCTTTTGCAGCGTTTGAAGTAAGCCGAGCGGCGGGCTCAGTGCCCGCCGATGCGACCCAGACGGATATCGTAATCGACGGCGATCGCGTAGTGTGGATCGTCGTCGGAATCCACCATCAACTGGCCGGCTCTGGACAAAAGGGTATGACAGTCGCGCGACAGGTGGCGGAGTTGAAGAGTCTTGCCGGCTTCGTCGTATTTTGCGGCAACTGCCTCAATCGCCTGCAGTGCGCTTTGATCCACAACGCGTGACTGGTCGAAATCGAGGATCACCACATCGGGGTCGGTTTCCGGATTGAACATCTGCTGGAACCGCTGGGCGGAGCCGAAAAACAGCGGCCCGCGGATGTCATAGACCAGCGCGCCCTTTTCGGTCACCGAAGGACGCGGCCTAGCCTGAATTTGCGCCGCAGCGTTCCAGGCATAGACCAGTGCCGAGATGATGACCCCGACAACAACGGCTGTCGCCAGATCCTCGGCGACGGTCACGGCGGTCACCAGCAGGATCACCAGACTGTCGGACCGCGGAATGCGCCGCATCAGGTTGATCGACTGCCAGGCGAACGTTCCGATCACCACCATGAACATGACGCCGACCAGCGCGGCCAGCGGGATCAGTTCGATAATGCCGCTGGCAAACAGGATGAACGCCAGCAGGAACAGCGCGGCGGAAATACCGGCCAGCCGCGTGCGTCCGCCGGAATTCACGTTGATCATAGACTGGCCGATCATGGCGCAGCCGCCCATGCCGCCGAAGAATCCGGTGACAATATTGGCGGCGCCCTGAGCATAGACTTCCTTGCCTGCGCGGCCTCGGTTGCCGGTGATCTCGCTGACGAGGTTCAGGGTCAGCAGGCTCTCGATCAGGCCGATGGCTGCCAGAATGATCGCATAGGGAAAGATGACCTGCAGGGTCTCGAATGTCAGCGGCACCATCGGAATGTGAAACTGCGGCAGGCCGCCCTTGACGCTTGCCAGATCTCCGACGCGGGGAACCGGTATGTCGAATGTGATTACCAGCGCGGCGACGATGCCGATTGCCGCCAGAGGGGCAGGCACCAGACGGGTGACTTTCGGCGTTGCCCAGATCAGCGCCATTGTGGCGCCCACCAGCGCCAGCGTGATCGCCAGCGTCGTTCCGGACATCCAGACATGACCACCGGCCCCGTCGCTGACCCTGAACTGTTCCAACTGTGCCAGAAAGATCACGATCGCCAGACCGTTGACGAAACCCAGCATCACTGGATGCGGCACCATGCGCATGAACTTACCCAACCGGAAAATGCCTGCGATCACCTGCAATATGCCCATCAGGACGACAGTGGCGAACAGGTATTCGACGCCGTGTGCTGTCACCAGCGACACCATAACGACAGCCAGGGCACCGGTGGCACCGGAAATCATACCGGGACGCCCGCCAAAGACGGCCGTGATCAGCCCGACGATAAAGGCGGCATAGAGGCCGACAAGCGGTTCCACGCCCGCCACGAAAGCGAAAGCAACAGCTTCCGGAACCAGCGCCAGAGCCACGGTCAGGCCGGACAGTACGTCGGTTCGAGCCTGCGCGGGGGTGAGTTCGGTCATGTCGGGGACGCTCGGGCCGGAACGGAGGCGGCTGGCGAAATCGGCGATAAAAGTACTTGGCAATGGATTTTCCGTTTTGACGGGTGGGACAAAGGCCCCCTTTAAGGGCATTCAGGACGGATGGAAAGGCTCGGTGCCGAATTTTAGGACTGTGTGTGAAAAGTATGCGGTCTAACCGCGACCCCACTCAGCGCTCTGCATTTCGCGCAACCGGCTGGCGGTGCGCTCGAACTCGAACGCACCCGAACCCGCGGTATAGAGCTGCTCCGGCGACGCGGCCGCGCTGGCGATAAGCTGGACGCCTGCTTCGTAGAGCGCGTCGATCAGCGTGACAAAACGCTTGGCTTCGTTGTTCCGCGCCCGCGACAGTTTCGGGATATCGGTCAGCACCATGACGCGGACGGCTTCGGCGATTTCCAGATAGTCGCCCGGCCCCAGCGCAACATCGCATAGGTCCGCGAAACTGGCCCGCGCGACGCCGTTGCGAAACAGCGGCAGAACAATGTTGCGGCCCTTGCGGCGCAGAATCAGAGGTTCGGCATCGCCGCCCGACAGTTCATGCCAGAGGGTATCGATCCGGTCTTCTGTCTCGTTGCCTAGCGGCGAGAAATAGCGTTGCCGGTCTTCCAGCCGGCCCTGACGGTGATCGGTGTCGCTATCCAGATTGTGCAGCACCAGCCGTTCCTTGATAAGCTCGATAAACGGTAGGAAAAGAGAGCGGTTGAGGCCCTGCTTGTACAGGTCGTCAGGATGCCGGTTCGAAGTTGTCACAATGATGACACCAGCGTCGAACAGGTACTGGAACAGCCGCCCGACGATCATGGCATCGGTGATATCGCTGATCTGCATCTCGTCGAAACACAGCAGGCTGGCGGAATTAACGATTTTCTCGGCCACAGGTTTCAGAGCGTCGGAAACGCCCGATTTGCGGGCTTCGTGCATGCCATCGTGGACCTCCTGCATGAAGGCATGGAAATGCACGCGGCGTTTGGGGGTGATCGGCGCGGTCTCGTAAAACAGGTCCATCAGCATGGACTTGCCGCGCCCGACGCCACCATAGATATACAGCCCCTTCGGGCGTGGCGGCACGACGCCGAACAGGCCAGACATCAGCCATTTCGATTTCGGCTTGTACCCCGCGATCTGGTCGTAAAGCTTTTCGAGGGCTTCCAGAACGATACGCTGGTCCGGATCGTCCTTGATCACCCCGTCGGCAACCAGTTGTTCGTAGTGTCTGACCGGCTTCACCGAAATCTGGCCCCGCTTTGCCATCAGGAACGCATTTCCTTTGACCGCTGATAACAATTGGAACTAATTAGGGCAACGCAATAAGGAAATCCAAAGATGACAAATTCGGATCGCACGCCGTTCTTCACACCGGTGCTGATCGCGGGCTCGTTGATTCTGATGACCGGCTTTGCCATCCGCGCCTCTTTCGGCGTGTTCCAGATTCCGATTGCCGAGGAGTTCGGCTGGCTGAGGTCGGACTTTTCGCTGGCGATTGCAGTGCAGAATCTGGCGTGGGGCATCGGTCAGCCGATATTCGGAGCCATCGCAGAAAAATTCGGGGACCGGCGGGCAATCATTCTGGGTGCCCTGACCTATGCGCTGGGTCTGGTGCTGTCGAGCTATGCGACTTCGCCGGGCGAGCACCAGCTTCTGGAAATCCTTGTCGGCTTCGGGGTTGCCGGAACCGGCTTCGGTGTCATTCTGGCCATGGTCGGGCGCGCCGCGTCCGAGGAGCACCGCTCGCTGACGCTGGGCGTCGCCACCGCCGCCGGATCGATGGGGCAGGTGATCGGAGCGCCTATTGCCGAATACCTGCTTGGTTTTATGAACTGGTCAGGCGTGTTCGTGGTTTTCGCCGTGGTCATCATTGCGGCCCTGATGCTGGTGCCGTTCCTGCGTGCACCGAGAATGGCAAGCAAGGCGGAGCTGGAAGAGTCGATGTCCGAGATTCTCGGCAAGGCGTTCCGTGACCCGTCCTTCACGCTGATCTTTCTGGGGTTCTTTTCCTGCGGCTATCAGCTAGCCTTTGTTACGGCGCATTTTCCGGCCTTTGTAACCGAGGCATGCAGCGCCATTGCCCCCACCAGCAACCTCGCTGCGCTGGGGATCACCACCACGTCACGGTTGGGTGCGGTTGCAATCTCGCTGGTCGGGCTTGCCAATATTGCCGGCACGATTCTGGCGGGTTATCTGGGCAAGACCTTTGTGCGCAAATACCTGCTGGCGATCATCTATACAGGCCGGACCATCGTGGCGGGCGCCTTCATCCTGTTGCCGATGACGCCTGTGACAGTACTGATTTTCAGCGGTGCGATGGGGTTCCTGTGGTTGGCGACCGTGCCGCTAACTTCTGGCCTGATCGGCTATATCTACGGCATGCGTTATATGGGGACGCTCTATGGCATCGTGTTTTTCAGCCATCAGATCGGGTCGTTCCTCGGCGTGTGGCTCGGCGGAAAGCTGTTCGATATTTATGGGAATTATAACGCCGTTTGGTGGGTCGGTGTCGGCGTGGGCGCGTTTTCTGCGATCATCAGCCTGCCGATCAAAGAGGTTCCGCTGCGCAACCGGGTTGCCGCCTAAGAAAAATACAGCCGCAGTGCCATCGCGATACAGACTGTCACCAGCAAGGGCCGGATCAGGTTCTTGCCGCCTTTCACCGCAAGCCGTGCACCCAGCGTGCCGCCTGCGATCTGGCCGACTGCCATGATCAGGCCGATTTTCCAGATCACAGCGCCCAGTAGCGCATAACTGACGAAGCCGCCCACGTTCGATGCGAAATTCAACAGTTTGGTCCGCGCGGTGGCTTGCAGGATTTTCATGCCGCCAAGCGCAACCAGCGCCAGCATGAACAGCGATCCGGCGCCGGGGCCGAAAATCCCGTCATAGAACCCGATCATCGGCACGATGGCAAAGCCGAGGGCCGCAGGTCCGACCAGTTGGCGGCGCTCCAGGTCGTCGGCTTCGGGTTTCAGCACGAAATAGATCGCAATGCCGATCAGAACCAGCGGCATCGCGGCCGCCAGCCACTCTGACGGCAAGAGCGCGGCGACCATGGCCCCCGCGACCGAAGCCGCGAAACTGGCCAGTGCCGATGGCCATTGCCGTCCCAGATCGAGGTAGCCGCTGCGCGCGAAGGAAACCGTTGCCGCGCCGGTGCCGAAAAGACCCTGAAACTTGTTGGTGCCGAGCGCCTGCAACGGCGGCAGACCCGCCAGCAACAGCGCAGGCATCACGATCAGCCCGCCGCCACCGGCGATAGCATCGACCGCGCCTGCGAAAAACGCGACGCCGAACAGGGCCAGCAACAGCCAGGGTTCAGGATTATCCAATGTGCTTTGTGCCGCGTTTCGCCGCCAGATCAACCTGTTTCTGGCGTTCGCGGAAGCGGGCTTTGCGGTCGTCGTCGCTGTCGTTGAAACAGCGGTGGCAGGACACGCCCTTTTCATATTCGGGACGGTCGAAATCTTCGCGGGCCAGTGGCATGCGGCAAGCATAGCACAGCTCGAATACACCCTCTTCCAGCCCGTGCCGGACCGACACGCGGTTGTCGAAGACGAAACACTCGCCCTGCCATTTGCTGTCTTCCTGCGGCACCTCCTCCAGATATTTCAGGATGCCGCCTTTCAGGTGATAGACATCATCGATGCCCTCGCCCAGCAGGTAGTTGGTCGATTTCTCGCAACGGATGCCGCCGGTGCAGAACATTGCGACACGCTTGTTGTGGAACCTGTCCTTGTTTTTCGCCCACCAGTCGGGAAATTCGCCGAAGGTCTTGGTCAGCGGATCGACAGCGCCCTCGAAGGTGCCGATGGCAACCTCGTAGTCGTTTCGGGTGTCAATCACCACGACATCGTCCTGCGAGATCAAGTCGTTCCAATCCTTCGCATCGACATAATGGCCGACATGCGCCGTGGGATCGACAGAAGGAACACCCAGCGTCACGATCTCTTTTTTCAGCTTCACCTTCATGCGCAGGAACGGCATTTGCGAGGCAAAGCTTTCCTTGTGCTCCAGGTCCGCGCAACCCGGAAGACCCCGAATGGCGGTCAACACGGCGTCGATACCGGCGCGGGTTCCGGCGATGGTGCCGTTGATGCCTTCATGCGCCAGCAGCAGCGATCCTTTCACCCCATGTTTGTTGCAGACAGCCTGAAGCGGAGCTTGCAGGGATTTGTGATCCTCAAACCTGGTGAACTGGTAGAGTGCGGCGACGACGAATTTTGACATGGCGCCCATATACGCCTGCATTGGAGACGTTTCCAGAGGGAATTTAAGCTCCCGGTTCAGGCGGCTTGCGTAGCGCCTTGACCTGCCCGCGTTTGGTCTTGGTATCCATCCGGCGGCGCTGCGAGGCGCGGGTCGGCTTGGTCTTGACCCTGAATTTGGGGCGCTCCGTCGCCGCGCGGATCAGCTCGGCCAGCTTTTCCAGCGCCAGTTCGCGGTTCATCGCCTGGCTCCGGTGCTTTTCGGCGGTGATGATCACCGCGCCGTCCTTGGTCCATTTTCGGCCTGCCAAACGTTTAAGCCGCGCCTTCACATATGGCGGCAGGTTGGGCGAACGCTCTGCCTCGAACCGCAGTTCGACGGCGGTAGACACCTTGTTCACATTCTGACCGCCCGGGCCCGAAGAGCGCATGAAGCTCTCGGTATATTCCCAGTCCTCGATTGTAATCTGGTCGTTGATGCGGATCATGCGCTAAACTTATGGTGCCGCCTTACGAAAGAACAGGAGGAAATTATGGACGCGATTAAGCCGCAAGGCATTCTGGAAGCCGCGCTTTATGTTGACGACCTCGATGCCGCAATCAGGTTTTACGAAGGCGTGCTGGGATTGCAACAGATCACCCGCGTCGACAACCGGCATGTGTTTTTCCGGTGCGGCCGGACGGTCCTGCTGCTGTTCAATCCGGAAGAAACCGTCAAGCTGCGGACGGGTTCCAATCTGCCGGTTCCGCCGCACGGGTCAATAGGCGCGGGGCATGTCTGTTTCGCAATCGATGCAGAGGGGCTGGAACGTCTGGCCGGTCACCTACCGGCAAACGGTGTGGAAATAGAGGCGGATTTCCTCTGGCCGAACGGCGCGCGTTCGATCTATTTTCGCGATCCTGCAGGCAATTCCGTGGAATATGCGGAGCCGCGCCTGTGGTTTTCCGGGTAGCAAAGAAAAAGCCCGCACGGCGAACGCGCGGGCTTTCCTCGAGATTTGGAGGTGGCAAGCAGGATTGGTAATCCTGGAGCCGAGTGCATTTTAGAAGGGCTGCCCCCTAAAAATGTACCTCGCTCGAACCCTTAACCAGCTGCTCCTGTTTCCCAATAATCATTGGCACCTCCTTTCTGATTGTTGTCGATAAAGGAATCGTGCCACGAGTTTTGGAATTCGCAAAGCCTTATTTTGTGCCTCGGCGAAATTTTTCCACAACAAATGGTAAATTTGCTGTGTGATTTCCGTGTAACGGAATATCGGGCGGCCCCACGCGGGCCGCCCCCGTTTCAGGCTTTCAGGTCGCAGGCGAGCCGTTAAGACGCGACACGAGAACCCGGAAGGGAACCAGTGCGATCATCGCCAGGCCGAGTTTCACCAGCCAGTCGGCAAAGCCGAGCGACACCCACAATGGAGCAGCAGGCCCGACGCCGAGGATCGGCAGGATGTCTCCGGCCCAGGAAACGTCGTTCGCCGGCTCGATGAAGCTGAGGCTCGCGGAAAAGGCGATGCTGAAGAATATCGCGGTATCGAGCGACGATCCTACCAGCGAAGACACCAGCGGCGCGCGCCACCATGTTCCGGCGCGCATCCGGTCGAAGACCAGAACGTCGGTCAGTTGCGCGATCAGGAAGGCGGTGCCGGACCCCAGTGCGATGCGCAGCGTGACCAGCGGTCCGAATTCTCCGATGATTTGCGTGCCGACAAAGGAACAGGCGATGCCGACAACGAAACCTGCAAGCACGACCTTGCGGGCTGCGGGCGCTCCGTAGAGCCGGTTCATCAGGTCGGTGACCAGAAAAGCGAAAGGATAGGTGAATGCGCCCCAGGTCAGCCAGTTGCCGAACAGGAATTGCACAAGGATGTTGCTGGCGACGACAATCGCCGCCATGGCTATGACGCCTGACAGAATACCGCGGTTCATTTTTTCTCCGTTTTGAAAAGGTAGCGGACACTTTGTTATTTCCCCGAAGGGAAGCGTGCCTGTTAACCGTGATCGCGACAGAGATCAAGTACGCGCGTGATCAGACTCCGACCTCGATAAACGCTTTCGCAAGGATTGGGATCGATTTCTCGGTAATACCGGCAATGTTCATCCGGCTGTCGCCGATCATATAGATCGCGTGATCCTCGCGCAGCTTTGCAACCTGTTCCGGCGTCGCGCCAAGACGCGAGAACATGCCGCGGTGTTCTGCCAGAAAGCCGAAGCGATTGGAGCCGCTGGCCTCTTGCA
>JAHEFH010000121.1 GCA_024640245.1 Paracoccaceae bacterium
TGGATTTCCAGGCGCAGCGGCTTGATGTTCTTGCCGGGCGTCTGCCACGCGCGCTGACTGGTCTTGTGCTGAACGCGCGCGGGCGGCTGGTGCAACAGGCGGCGGGGCTTCGGCCCTCGGCGCTACGGCAGAACGTGTCGCAGAAACAGGTTCTGCTGGACCGGAGCACCCGCAGTTTCGAACAGGCTGCAACAAGGCAGGTTGAACGTTTGCGCAATCGGCTGGACGCGCTGGACCGTCTGCGGGAAACGCTTGGCTACCGCAAAACTCTGGAACGCGGCTATGCGGTTGTCCGCGACGGTGACGGCGCTCTACTGTCCAGCGCGGCTGCGGCGCAGAAGGCGGCCGCCTGGGATGTGGAGTTTGCCGACGGGCATGTTCAGTCGCAGAATACGGGCGCCGCAAAACCCAAGGTGCGACCGCCTAAAAAGAGCGGGCCAAAGGGGCAGGGCAGTCTGTTCTAGGCTCCGAAGGCAGGTCCGGTGCAGTTCAGCGGCTGCGTATCGATTGCACCCAGTTCCAGATCCAGTTCCGGCGGATCGCCGTCGCCCCGCGCAACGTATCCATTTGATTTTTTGATGAAATGCCAGCACTGAACGCGCGGGTCTTCGCGGTAGGTAAAACAGACAAGATCGCCCTGTTCGAACCAGTTGCCCTCCAGACACTCCCCGCCGTTGTATTGCCACAACGACCTGCGGTCCGGGAAATACTGTTCGGCTCCGAAGAATGTGCCGTTGCGGAAGAAATAGAGCGTTTTTCCGGTGGACATCTGCTCGAAGACCTGCGGCGGGACGACGGGTTGCGCATGCCCCGCTACTGGAAAGAGCGCCAGCACGAGAGCCATCGCGCGGATCATGGAAAGACCCTGAAAACCACATTTTCCGTCGCGAAACACAGCCGGTCGGTGCAAAGCTGGATGTTCAACCCTATTTCCGGCCCCGTCAGCTTGACCGGCAGGCTGTGCGTTCCGGTCAGTTCGCGCGGCAAGGGCGTGTCGAACTTCAGGCCTCTGGTCTTGAGCGAAGCCGTCTCGATATAGACACCGTCATTGAGGGTTATGGTCAGGGTCCAGCCCGCGCCGCGCCGCAGGGCCAGTCTCGCTCGCCCGTGCTGCAGGTGGCGTTGCAGGCCGCTGTCGCCTTTGGTCAGTTTTTCGGCCGTAGTAACGGCAACAAGGCGGGCGACGGGCATTTCGGCCAGATGGCCGGACAAGGCATTCAGCAGAAGGTGCGCGCGGGCCCCCCAGACATCGCCGCCGCCCCGTTTCGACAGGTCTGTCAGCAGTTCCAGCATAGAGCTTTCACCGGACGGGATAGCGCCATCTTCAAGTTCCATAACCGGCCCCAACGGGCCGTCCTGCGTCAGGGCCAGCCTGCCGAGATCCGCTGCAAAGACTTCCAGTGCGGTTGCGGCCAGATCCCCCGCCTTCGCATGCCATGTTTCTGCGCCGCCTGCATCGTGGATGGCAAGGCACCCCTGCGCCAGCCAAGCGTAATCCGAAAGGTTGGCCTGTTCCAGCGCAATGCCGCCGCCGTGGATGCGGTGCAGTCCTTCGGGGCTTTCCAGCCGGTCCAAAACGGCATTTGCAGCGGCCTCTGCCATGTTGCGCCAGTCGGGGCGGTCAAAGGTGGCGGCGGCCTGAGCCAGCCCGCGGATCATCAACCCGTTCCAGCCGGTAATGATCTTCTCGTCGCGCAGCGGGCGGGGGCGGCTGTCGCGCGCCACACGCAGGCGCTCCAGTTCCGCGTCGAGCGTTTCTGCATCATACGGCTCGTGCGGCGTCAGATGGGGGACCGGACCCGCCTCGATAGTCGGAGGCTTGTTCAGGCCGAGCACGGCGACGGTGGCCGGATCGGCCACCACTTCGCGCGCCTCTTCGGGCGGCCAGACATAGAAGGCGCCTTCTTCCAGCTTGCCGGACCCGTCCAGACTGTCGGCATCCTCGGCGGTATAAAATGCCCCATCGGGAGCGGACATGTCGCGGGCAAGGTATTGCACCAGACGTTCAACCGTCCGCTGGAAGCGCGGATTGCTGGTCAGTTCAAAGCATTCGCTGTAACAGCGGATCAAAAGAGCCTGATTATAAAGCATCTTTTCGAAATGCGGTGTACGCCAGTTCTCGTCTACCGTATAGCGATGGAACCCTCCGCCTACCTGATCGTGAAACCCGCCCGCGGTCATTTCCTCTAGCGAGTGAGTGGCCATTTCCAGCACATCCGCATCTCCGGTGCGCCGGTAGCGGTCCAGCAGGAACAGGATGTTGCCTTCGTGCGGGAACTGCTGGCCGTTGGAAAACCCGCCATTTACCGGGTTGAAGCTCTGCGCCAGATGCTCGGCCGCATTCCGGGCGGCGTGGGTTATATCAGCCTGTGGTTTCGGACGCGACAGGGCAGTGTTGACCGCTTCTGACAAGCTGGCGGCAAAACGTTCGAACTCGGCGCGTTTGTCGCCCGACCACTGGTGCGTGATAGCGCTAAGTACCTGCATGAAATGCGGTTTGCGGAAATAGGTGCCGGTATGGAAAGGTCGCCCGTCGGGCAGCAGCCATGCCGAATTCGGCCAACCGGCGTGTCGGTGTTGCAGAGAGGTGGCCGTGATATAGACCTGATCCACGTCGGGCCTTTGCTCACGATCCAGTTTGATAGCGACGTAATTCCGGTTCAGCAGGTCCGCGACTTCTTCGTTGTCGAAGGATTCCTCTTCCATGACGTGGCACCAGTGACAGGTGGCGTAGCCTGCCGACAAGAAGATAGGCACGTCACGGCGTTTGGCCTCGGCCAGCGCGGCATCGCCCCAAGGCCACCAGTCCACCGGATTGTGGGCATGTTGAAGTAGGTAGGGCGAAGCCTCGAAAATCAGGCGGTTGATATAGCGAGGACCGTCGCCGTCTTTTAAATGAGTGCGCGGCACGTAGCCGTCCGGTTTGGCGGCGAGCGCGGCAGTCAGTTCTTGCTGTTCGGTCGGGGTGCGGGTCAGGCCCGGAGGCGGTTTCATGCTACTGCCTTTTCTGTGTGTGACACGCTGTTTAACCTAGGTCAGGGACCGGCGTCAGGCAAGGGGGGCCTGCGGGCAAAGCTATGTGCGATCCTGAATTTAGCGGTGCAGGGCTTCCATCCGGCGGAAATGCGTATTAGTGAAAGTCTGGAATTCATGGAGCCGCAGCGCATGTCATTTTTCAACAAGCTAAAAAGCAAACTTTTCAAATCTTCCTCGAAACTCGAGGAAGGGCTGGATGCGATTGTGGAAGAAGGCGGCGAGGAAGAAATCGCCTTGGCAGGGCTAGACACGGCGCTTGCCGCGGATGAGGCTCTTCCAGAGCCAGAGCCAGAGCCAGAGCCAGAGCCAGAGCCAGAGCCAGAGCCAGAGCCAGAACCTGAACCCGCACCTGAACCCGCACCTGAACCCGCACCGAAACCCGCACCGAAACCCGCGGTGCTGCCGTCGGTAGCGCCTGAAGGTTTATTGCATGAGGCGGAGCCTGCGGCACCGGCAGCCAAGAAGGGCTTTCTGGGCCGTATTCTGGGTCGTCAAGAGCCGGTCAAGGTTGTGCGCCGCACCCTCGATGACGCCATGCTGGAAAGCCTCGAAGAGCTTCTTATCACGGCCGATATGGGCGTCGAAACCGCGTTGCGCGTGACCGCCAATATCGCCGAGGGCCGGTTCGGCAAGAAACTCAGTGTGGCGGAGATCAAGGAACTGCTGTCACAAGAGATCGCGCGGATAATGGAACCCGTGGCCAAGCCTATGCCGCTGTACAAGCAGAAACCTCAGGTCGTGCTTGTCGTCGGCGTTAACGGTTCAGGCAAGACCACGACAATTGGCAAGCTGGCCTCGCAATTCAAGGCAGCCGGAAAATCGGTAGTGATCGCGGCGGGTGACACATTCCGCGCCGCCGCTGTCGAGCAGTTGCAGGTCTGGGGCGACCGCGCCGGCGTTCCGGTTATGACTGCGCCCGAAGGCTCCGACCCCGCGTCCCTGGCCTATGAAGCCATGGAAAAGGCTGAACGCGACGGGGCCGATCTGTTATTGATCGACACCGCGGGCCGATTGCAGAACCGTCAGGACCTGATGGAAGAGTTGGCAAAAATTGTGCGTGTTATCAGGAAGAAAGATCCCGAAGCGCCGCATAACACCCTACTGGTTCTGGATGCCACTACGGGCCAGAATGCACTGTCTCAGGTCGAGATTTTCCAGAAGATCGCCGATGTCTCCGGTCTGGTGATGACCAAGCTGGACGGAACCGCCAAGGGCGGCGTTTTGGTGGCGCTGGCCGACCGGTTCGGCCTGCCGATCCATGCCATCGGCGTCGGCGAACAGATCGACGACCTGCAACCTTTTGACCCCGAGGATTTTGCCCGTGCATTGACGGGTAGCGCTCGGTGAGCGAGTGGTTCCTGTCGCTTGACGGCACCGAAGCTGGTCGCAACCTTGCCATGTGGCTGGCACTCATGGCGGCTGTCCTGCATGCCGCGTTCGGTGCGCTGCAAAAGGGTAGGCACGATCCGTGGCTGACGCGCGGAGCCGTCGATTTCAATTATGGCATCATCGCAATGCCATTTGCCCTGTTCGTCGTGCCGTGGCCGGAGCCGCACATGTGGCCGCTGTTCGCCGGCATGTTCGTCATCCACGTAATCTACAAGCTGTTACAGGCCATGACCTATGACCGGGGCGCCTACACGGTTGTCTATCCGGTGGTCCGCGGTACGGGGCCATTGGTCACGGTGTTTGGCGCGATGTTGGTCTTCGAAGAGAGCTTTGCCCCTTTGCAGTGGGCGGGTGTGCTTCTATTGTCCGCCTCCATTTTCGCGCTGGCAGGCGTGAACCTCAACGGAGAGAAAATCAACCGGCGGCGTATGGGCTCGGGCCTGATGTTCGCGTTGCTGACGGGGGTCATGGTGGCGGTCTACACCACTTATGACGCCTACGGCATTCGCGCGACCGCCAATCCGTTTACCTTTTTGGCCTGGTTCTTTTTCATCGACGGGTTGCTGTTTCCGGTGATCGCAACGCGGCGCTGGCTGCGGATGGCCGACCGGCCCGACCTTGGACCGCTGATGTGGCGTGGTTTCATGGGCGGCATCATCGCCTATTTCAGCTTTGGCGCCGTCATGCTGGCCACAAGGCTCGACAAAGTCGGTGAAGCCGCAGTTCTGCGCGAGACTTCCACTGTTTTCGCCGTGCTGATCGGGATCGTTTTCCTGAAAGAGCGCGTTGGCCCGCTGCGCGGTGTCCTGATGGGTCTGATCGCGCTGGGCGCGGTGCTGGTGGAATTCGGAGCGGCGGGTTGATATGCCGCCGATTTTTTTGGTGCGACGCGCGGTTTTGGTGGCAATGGGGGCAGGCAAAGGTTAAATGACGGACATGAAAGAAAAGAAGATCAATCCGACGCTGAAACTCGTCCTCGAACTGGGGCCGGTTGCGCTGTTTTTCATATCCTACAGCAGGATCAAGGACCAGCAGTTCAACCTGTTCGGCCAGACCTATGAAGGCTTCATAGTCGCCACGGCGGCGTTCATCCCCGTGCTGCTGGTATCGACAGCCCTGATCTGGTGGCTCAGCGGTAAGTTGTCGAAAATGCAGGTTATGACCGCCATATTGGTGCTGGTTTTCGGCGGCATGAGCGTCTGGTTCAACGATGAGCGGTTTTTCAAGATGAAGCCGACGATCATCTACCTGCTGTTCGGCGGGCTTCTCGGGTTCGGCCTGCTGCGCGGGCAGAGCTATCTGCGCTATGTCATGGAAGAGGCCATGCCAATGCGTGAAGAAGGCTGGATGATCCTGACGCGGCGCCTGTGCGCTTTTTTCTTTACGCTGGCCGTGGCCAACGAAGTGGTCTGGCGCACCATGAGCACCGATGCATGGGTGAACTTCAAGACCTTTGGCCTGACACTTGCGGTATTCGGCTTCTTCATCATGCAGGCCAAGCTCTTCAACCAGTATGGCCTCGATAAAGACGAGGACGCCTGATCCGGCTAGATCTTGTTGAACATGTGCTTTTGGACCTCTGCGGAGCCGCGGTCACGGCGCAGGTCTGCATGCAGGGCGCGGCCTTTGACGACACCGTCGCGCGCCTGACAGCGGGCCAACCATTTTTCCATATTCGGTAATTCCGAAATGTCCACCAGTTGGCCCTCCCAAAGCGACGCCCAAGGCCAGATCGCCATGTCGGCGATGGAATAGTCGCCGCAGACGAAATCCCGACCCTTCAGTTGCTGGTCCAGAACCTTGTAAAGGCGCCGTGTCTCGGTGACATAGCGCTTTTGGCTGTATTCGTTGACCACAGGCGGATCGAAATAAGGCGCGTATTTCACGAAGTGGTGCACCTGGCCCGCCATTGGACCCAGATTTCCCATCTGCCACATGAGCCACTTGTCGACCTCTGTCCTTTGGCGCTCTGTCGTGCCATAGAACTTGCCGGTCTTGCGGGCCAGATAGAGCAGGATTGCGCCGGATTCGAAAACCGTGATCGGTCTGCCGTCCGGCCCGTCCGGATCGACGATGCTGGGAACCTTGGCGTTCGGATTGATCGCGGTGTTGGTGGCGTCTTTTTGTGCGCCGCCATAGATATTCACCAGTTTCACGTCATAGGGCAGGCCCATTTCCTCCAGCGCGATGGAGACTTTCCAGCAATTTGGGGTTGGCCAGAAATACATTTCGATGGGGTTTGCCATTGGAATTCCTTTATCGTTCACCTGACAACATGGACGGGAAACCCAAAGAAGCAACCCCGTTTACGCACTGCGGCAGGAATACCGCCCGAAAAGTGTCCGGCGATTGGGAGGCACTGTCGGGGACGCATCAATACTCCGCCTATTCGCCTGAAATTCGTGACTTTGGCAGATTGACCTGCGCGGTTCCTTGTCGTAAATCGGCTACGTGGCGATTTGTAACCGGATTGTGGGCCACGTAAAATATGCCGCTAAAGAGGTCGAGGTCACCTTTGTAAACCCCGATCAAGAACGGTTGGGGTTTTTTGTTGGGCGCATGCCCGGAAAGGTACGAAATGACGGAATGGACTCCCCGAACCAAGCTGGTGCATGCCGGCATCAAGCGCAGCCAGTACGGTGAGCTGTCGGAAGCGATTTTCCTGACGCAAGGTTTTGCCTATGACACGGCCGAACAGGCCGAAGCGCGTTTTATCGAAGCCGGCGAGGACGAATACGTCTACGCCCGCTACGGCAACCCGACGGTGCGCATGTTCGAAGAACGGATTGCGGCGCTGGAGGGGGCCGAGGACGCTTTCGCCACCGCGTCCGGTATGGCGGCGGTCAGCGGCACGCTGTTTTCCATGCTTTCGGCCGGCGATCACATCGTCGCGGCCCGCGCCCTGTTCGGATCCTGCCTGTTCATCGTTCAGACCATCCTGCCGAAATGGGGGGTGGAGGTCACTCTGGTCGACGGCACCGATCTGAATGCCTGGCGCGCCGCAATGCGCCCCGACACCAAGGCAGTCTTTCTCGAGGCGATTTCCAATCCTACGCTCGAAGTTATCGACATTCGCGGCGTCTCCGCGATAGCGCATGAATTCGGCGCCACAGTCGTGGTGGACAATGTCTTTGCGACGCCGATTTTCCAGCGCACCCTCGAACTCGGCGCCGACGTGGTAATCTATTCGGCCACAAAACATATCGACGGGCAGGGGCGCTGTCTGGGCGGGGTGGTTCTGGGCACGAAAGAATTCATCCGCAAGACCTTTGAGCCGTTCAACAAGCATACCGGTCCGGCCCTGAGCCCCTTCAACGCATGGATCATGCTCAAAGGGCTGGAGACAATGGATTTGCGCTGTCGGGCGCAGGCCGACTCCGCAGCAGCGCTCGTCGAATCCTTGCAGGGGCATGCGAAACTGTGTCGGGTAATCTTCCCATTTGCGCCGGACCATCCGCAGCTTAAACTTGCCAAAACGCAGATGACGGCTGGCGGCACCGTTGTCTCGCTCGACCTGAAGGGCGGCAAGGCAGCCGCTTTCCGCTTTTTGAATGCGCTGGAAATTGTTACAATGTCAAATAATCTTGGCGACGCCAAGAGCCTCGCAACGCATCCGGCGACGACCACTCACCAGCGTTTGACAGCGGAGGAAAGGCAGGCTCTGGGTATTACGGACGGTCTGGTGCGGGTTTCGATCGGTCTGGAGGACAGCGGCGACTTGATAAGGGATATCTCGCAGGCCTTGGACGAGGCTTAACCAATTGGTAACTAATTGGTGGCTTTTATGAATGTGACTTTGTGCAACAGAGTACCTAACGGCGTTAATAAAGCTGGAAAAGACAAAAAAGGGAACCATATTCCCTTGTCTGAAACCGCGACAGAAGGTGGAAAAATGAACGTTCCTGACCCTAAGATTAAAATGCTCAAGGGCCATCTGGCCGAAATCGTGCGACCTTCGCGCGAAGAAGCTGAGGAAGCTGTGCGGACACTTCTTCGCTGGGCCGGCGACGATCCGCAGCGCGAAGGCCTGCTGGACACACCGAAACGGGTGACAAAGGCTTATGGCGAATGGTTTCGCGGCTACTCAGAAGATCCAGCAAAGATTCTGGAACGCACCTTCGAAGAAGTCGAAGGGTATGACGAAATGGTCGTGCTCAAGGATATCGCGTTCGAGTCCTACTGCGAACACCATATGGCCCCGATTATCGGCAGGGCGCATGTGGCCTATTGGCCGACCGACCGCGTAGTCGGCATTTCCAAGCTGGCGCGTGTCGTGGATGCATTCGCCAAGCGCTTGCAAGTGCAAGAAAAATTGACGGCTCAGGTCGCCAATACACTGATGGACGTCCTGAAACCTCAGGGCGTTGCTGTCGTGATTGAGGCAGAGCACCAGTGCATGTCCACCCGTGGCGTGCACAAGCACGGCGTATGCATGGTGACATCGGCAATGCGTGGTTTGTTCGAAACCGACCGCGAGGTGCGGCGCGATTTCATGGACGTAATCGGCAAGCCTGTCAGCCGCGCCTAGCTGGAGCGGCAAGCTATTTCTGAAAATGAAGCGCAGGGCAATTGCCCTGCGTCAAGCATATTTAGGTAATGCCGAGCCCACCTGTTCTGATAGCTGAATGAAGTCGTTAAACGCGACGGCCTGACTTGAACTGCCGCGTCAATGCGCCAATCCAGTGCAATGCGGGTGCGTTCCGGCATGGGCCAGATTTCATTTTTTCAATGACATTTTTAACGCCTGTACTGTTAAAGCAGATAATTTGTTGGGTGTCGCCGGGGAAAATCTAACTTTAATTATATTTCAGTGTCGCGGGAAAACTGATTCCAGAAACCAAC
>JAHEFH010000206.1 GCA_024640245.1 Paracoccaceae bacterium
TGTCGCGCCACTATGATGATCTGTCGGAACTGTGGCGGCGCGGTGAATATATACCTATGTCGCTGGATATAGATTTGGCGCGCGGAGGGGCGGTCGGCACGACCCAATTGCTGCCGATAGAATAGATCTCAGCTCTGGTATTTTTCGAACTGCGCCGCCTGTTTGGCGGTCCACTTGACCTGCAATTCATAACCGATGTCGATCTGGTGCTCGTTCTCGACCAGATTGTGTTCGTAAAGCCAGGCACGCCTGCGGCCCTCTGAAAACGCCAGCTTTATCTTTTCTGTAGTCTTCGGTTCCTGCAACGCAGCGTCGATGGTCCGCAGCAATGTGTCAATGCCGGTACCCTTGGTGGCCGAAGTGGCCACAATTTCGGGGCTTCGATCGGCAACCGTCTGTACATTTGTCAGAGCTTCGCCCGACAGCATGTCGATCTTGTTCCAGACCTCGACAAACGGCTTACTTTCTTTCGTGACGCCCAGATCATCGAGAATGTTCATGACGTCCTCGGATTGCTCCAGAGTATCAGGGTGAGCGATGTCGCGGACGTGCAGGATCAGGTCGGCGTCCAGAACCTCTTCCAGAGTCGCGCGGAAGGCAGCCACCAGTTGCGTCGGCAGGTCGGAAATAAAGCCCACCGTATCCGACAAGATGATTTCGCGGCCTGTAGGCAGTTTTACCGACCGCATGGTCGGATCGAGCGTGGCGAACAGCATATCCTCTGCCATCACGTCCGCGCCAGTTATGTGGTTGAATATCGTCGATTTTCCGGCGTTTGTATAACCTACAAGCGCGACAATCGGATAGGGAACCTTCTTTCGGGCGTCGCGGTGCAGGGTGCGCGTCTTGACAACCTTTTCCAGTTGCCGCTTGAGACGGACAATCGCGTCATCGATGGCGCGGCGGTCGGACTCGATCTGGGTTTCACCGGCACCGCCGACGAAGCTCAGCCCGCCGCGCTGCCGCTCCAGGTGGGTCCAGCTGCGCACGAGGCGGGATTTCTGATAGTTCAGCGCCGCAAGGTCGACCTGCAAAACGCCCTCGCGGGTCCGCGCGCGATCTGCAAAGATTTCCAGAATCAGGCCGGTCCGGTCCAGCACCTTGATATCGAGTTGCTTTTCCAGGTTGCGCTGTTGCACCGGCGTTACCGGCCCGTCGATCACCATCAACTCGACTTCTTCGGCCTTGATACGGGTACCGATCTCTTCCAGCTTGCCCTTGCCGAACAGTTTACCGACGTCGACCTTTCGCAGTTTTACGACATCATCGAAACACACATCGAGGTCCAGAGCATGCGCCAAAGACACGGCTTCCGCCAGAGAATGCTTTGGCAAACGCCGGTTGTCGGTGTGCGCGAGTTCGGGATGGATAACGCAGGCGCGCATCTGTTGGTTACGACTCTTCCTCGCCGTCATACAGAACCACGGCTTGGGACGGCATGATCGTTGAAATAGCGTGTTTATAAACAAGCTGGGACTGTCCGTCCCGACGCAGGAGAACGCAAAAATTGTCAAACCAAGTAATAACACCCTGAAGTTTGACGCCGTTCACAAGAAAGATTGTCACTGAAATTTTTGATTTTCGAACATTATTCAGGAAAGCATCCTGAAGGTTCTGTTTATCGGCAGCCATTTTTTAAAGCCTCTTTTTGCCGCTGTTTCAGCGGATTTTGATTTTATGGCTCCAATATGGCGATGCTATACCGGATTATCCAGACCCAAGAGTGTTAATTTGAGAATTTCTCGGCTTACATTGCGTTAATCGCGCCAATAATTTGCATTCAACAGGGCAATTACAGCCAAGGCCTCCATCCGGCCCAGAATCATCGCAGCACAGAGGATGACCTTTGCGGTGTCCGAAATGTCCGAATATTGTAGCCCGGCATCATTGGCGATGTGCAGAAGCGGACCGGTCGTCGACAGACCCGCGACGGCAAGCGTCAGGCTGTTTTCGAAGGCCAGACCGGTGGCAGACAGCGCCAGCATGACAACGGCAAGGATCAGTGTGAACAGCATCAGGAATATCCAGGCGATGTAGGCGCCCTCCCGTCGCAGGGTTCGTGCCTTTTTTCCGGAACCGCCGACCGAGTTCGGATAGCGCAGTTTCTGCATTTCGCGAGAACCGTGCTTGAAAAGCGCATAAATCCGCAAGAGCTTGACCCCGCCTGCCGTGGTCGCCACGCCGCCGCCCATAACCGCCAAAGCAATAAAGATCAGTCCCGGCGTCTCCAGTCCCGACCAATAGCGCGAAGAGCTCCATGACAAGCTCTCGAATCCGGTTGTCGTCAAGAAAGACAGAACCGTGAAGATACCACCCCAGAGCGAAGCAAAGGCCGCCACGCTGTCTCTTTCCGAATCCACCTCGAAAGCCGCAGTCCAGTGCCGCAGAAACAACAAAGCCGGGATCATCACAATACAGACCAGCGCGATGTTGATCTCTTTGTCGTTCTTGAAATTCTTCCAGCCGCGGCCGTCCTTGTCCTGCAGGAATGTAAAACGAGACACGGCGAAAAACATGAACATGAACATCAGGAATTCGATCACCAGTCCGCCCTGCGCGCCCTGTATTCCACCCACCGGAGAAATCCCGCTGGTGGACAGGACCGCCATGGCGTGCATGGCCCCGACCAGTGGCTGTTCGCCCGCCATGACCAGCGCAA
>JAHEFH010000207.1 GCA_024640245.1 Paracoccaceae bacterium
CGATCATAGACGGCGCGCGCTCCGGCGGGACTTCGATGCCGTTCAGCTTGCTGTGTTTCACCCGCAGATCGGCAACCGGTTCGCCGCCCTCTTCGCGCGGGTTCACCAGTTCGATATCGGCCCCCATCTCGATCAGCGTCATGATCAGGCCGGCCCGCGTCGGGTTCAGCCCGATGTTGGGAACGAGGATGTCCGAACCCTCGACGATCAGCGCCGCACAGACCGGAAACGCGGCCGAACTTGGGTCGCGCGGCACGGCGATAGTCTGCGGTTTCAACTCCGGCTGGCCCTGCAATGTGATCTCATAGCCCGCAGCGGTTTTCACTGTCTCGACTTTGGCCCCGAACCCGCGCAGCATGCGCTCCGAATGATCCCGCGTCGCCTCGGTTTCAATCAACACGGTCTCGCCCGGAGCGTTCAGTCCGGCCAGCAAAACGGCGGATTTGATCTGCGCCGAGGGATGCGGCGAGGCATAGCGTACTGGCATAGGATCGCGCGCGCCGACCAGCGTTAGCGGCAAGCGTCCCTTGGAGCGGCCATAGGCCCGCGCCCCGAACAGCGCCATCGGTTCCGTGATACGGCCCATCGGACGCGATCGCAGGCTGGCGTCGCCGGTGAAGGTCGCGGTAATCGGCGTCGTGGCCATGGCACCCATGATCAGCCGCACGCCCGTGCCGGCGTTGCCGCAGTCGATCACGTCCTCGGGCTCGGCAAAACCGCCGACGCCGACGCCGTGCACCGACCAGTCACCTTTGCCGTGCTGTTTTACATCGGCGCCGAACGCCGCCATCGCCTTGGCCGTGTCCAGAACGTCCTGGCCTTCCAGAAGGCCCGAGATTTTGGTCTCGCCCACAGCCAGCGCGCCGAGGATTAGCGAGCGGTGCGACACCGACTTGTCGCCGGGAATGATTGCGGTACCGCTGAGCGCCGCGCCCTTGCGGGAGGTCATGGGAATGGGTGTGCCGTGTCCAGACATGAATTCATCCGTAAATTATGTTTCGCAACGGCTATACCGGATCGCAAACCCGCGGTCTATTGCGAACCGTCAGATGCGGCGGAAGGTCAGGTAATGCGGGGTGCGGCCCTCGCGTAGGGCCTTGAGTTCGTAGCGTGTGGATATCCAGTCCGGCCAAGCGGTGCGCCAGTCGTCCGGCCCTTCGGCCAGCCACTCGAAATCGTCGCGAGCCATCATCTGCTCCAGCGTCTGCCGGACATAGTCCGGAATGTCGGTAGCGACCCGGAATATCGCGCCGACTTTCAGGCAGCGCGCCAGCGGATCGAGGTGCTCCGGCGTTACGAACCGCCGCCGGTGGTGGCGTTTTTTCGGCCACGGGTCGGGGTAGAGCAGGAAGGCGCGGTCGATCGAGCCTTCGGGCAGCACGTCCATCATGTCGCGCGCATCTCCTGCGTGAACCTTGACGTTGGTGATACCCGCATCTCGGATCTTGCCCAGCAACATGGCAACTCCGTTGATATAGGGTTCGCAGCCGATAATGCCGACGCCGGGATTTTCCGCCGCCTGGTGCACCATATGTTCGCCGCCACCGAAACCGACCTCCAGCCAGACGGGCCGGTCGTCGCCGAACCAATCACGCAGGTCTGCGGGGGCGCGGTCGGGGTTGTCTTCCCAAGATACGCCTTCGGGCGCAAGCGCGTCGAGATCCTCGGAAAGATAGCGTTCCTGGCTGTCACGGAGGCCCTTGCCTTTAAGCCGTCCGTAGAAATTGCGCCAAGGGGCGCCTGTTGGGTGTTTGTCAGTCATTCGGCTTCCAATTCTTCGCGTCAGCGAAAGGCGTCAAACCGCCTTTTTCAGCGCCTCGACCAGATCGGTCCGCTCCCACGAAAACCCGCCGTCGCTTTCCGGCGCGCGGCCGAAATGGCCATAGGCCGCAGTGCGGGCATAGATCGGCTGTCGCAGGTTCAGGTGGTTGATGATGCCGGTCGGCGTCAGGTCCATGATCTTCGCGACGGCTTTCTCGATTATTGCCTCGTCGACCTGGCCGGTACCGTATGTGTCGCAATAAATCGACAAGGGCTTGGCCACGCCGATAGCGTAGGACAACTGGATCGTACAGCGTTTGGCAATGCCGGATGCAACGACGTTTTTCGCCAGATAACGCGCGGCATAGGCCGCGGAGCGGTCCACCTTGGTCGGATCCTTGCCGGAAAACGCGCCGCCACCGTGCGGCGCGGCGCCGCCATAGGTGTCGACGATGATCTTGCGTCCGGTCAGGCCTGCGTCGCCGTCCGGCCCCCCGATCACGAATTTTCCAGTCGGGTTGACGTGCCATTCGGTCTCTGCGCTGATCCAGCCTTCGGGCAGTGTGGCGCGGATGTAGGGCTCTACTACGTCGCGCACGTCGCCCGAGGTCATGGCCGCGTCCAGATGCTGCGTCGACAGGACGATCGAAGAAACGCCGACCGGTTTGCCGCCTTCATAGCGGACCGACAGTTGGGATTTCGCATCCGGTCCCAGCATTGCCGCCGCACCGGATTTCCGGGCTTTGGCAAGATTGCGCAGGATGGCATGGGCATACTGTATCGGGGCCGGCATAAGTTCCGGCGTCTCGTCGACGGCATAGCCGAACATTATTCCTTGATCGCCGGCGCCGTCCTTGTCCACGCCCTGCGCGATATGAGCGGACTGAGCATGCAGGT
>JAHEFH010000208.1 GCA_024640245.1 Paracoccaceae bacterium
GATGGTGGATGCGGCCGGCATTGACTGGCATGAAAAGACCCTAGGCCAGTTGTTTTGCGACGGCAGCGCCCGGCAGATCATCGACATGCTGATGCGGGGCATGATCGATGCGGGCGTCGAGTTGCGCTTGCAGACCGAAGTTGGCGGTATCAAGCGGGGAAAGGGTTACGAACTGGATCTGACGTCCGGGCAGGTGACTTGCGACTCTCTGGTGATCGCGACCGGCGGAAAATCTATTCCAAAGATGGGCGCAACCGGCTTCGGTTATCGCGTCGCAGAGCAGTTCGGCGTGCCGGTGACGGAAACCCGTCCCGCGCTGGTGCCCTTGACATTCGCCGAACAGGACTTAGGCCCGATCAGGGCTATGGCGGGCACCTCGGTCTTTGCCTCGGTGCGTTGCGGCGATGCCGTTTTCGACGAGGGCCTGCTGTTCACGCATCGCGGTCTTTCCGGCCCGTCGATCCTGCAGATCTCTTCCTATTGGCGGGAGGGACAGAACATCACTGTCGATCTGTCGACGAAAACCGCGATTAAAACGGCCTTGTCAGAGGCGCGCGCCAAGTCCGGCCGCATGGCAATCACAACGGCTTTGGCGGCGCATCTGCCCAAGGCGGTGGCGCAGGATGCGGTGGCGCGCGCCGGTCTGAACGGCAACCTCGCGGACCAGTCCGACAAGGCTCTGGACCGGTTGGCAGATTCGGTGCACCGCTGGGTGCTGAAACCTGTGGGCTCCGAGGGTTATCGCACTGCAGAGGTGACGCTGGGTGGCGTCGACACCGATGCGCTGGATGCAAAAACCATGCAGGTCAAATCGGTTCCGGGACTTTATTTCATCGGTGAGGTGGTGGATGTCACCGGCTGGCTTGGCGGATATAATTTCCAATGGGCCTGGTCATCGGGATGGGCGGCAGGGCAGGTGGCCTGAAGCTAGGAAGGGCGCGGCGGATCAAATCGTCTGGTCGAACGCGCCGACATCCGGTTCCTGCCGGATCAAGGCTTCAATTTCCCGAAATATGTCCACCAGTTCCTGCGAGCTTTCTGTACTTTCGCACACAACGACGAGGTTCGGTGTATTGGAAGAAGCCCGCACCAACGCCCAGCTGCCGTTGTCCAGAACCGCCCGTGCGCCATTGACCGTCACGATGTCAGCAATAGGGCGTCCGGCCAGCGGGACAGCCCGCGCCCGCATGGATTGCAGCGCTTGTGTGATGCGGTCGACGACGCCGTATTTGAGGTGGTCGGCACAATGCGGCGACATGGTGGGCGTCGAAAATGTCCGCGGTAGCGCGTCGCGCAGGCCGGACATGGACATTTCGGAGTGCCGGTCCAGCAGTTTGCATATCTCGACGGCCACGCGCATGCCGCAGTCATATCCGCGCCCGATAGGTTCCGACAAGAAATAGTGGCCGGATTTTTCGAACCCTGCGAGTGCATGCAGTTCCCTGACGCGGCGTTTCATATGGCTGTGGCCGGTTTTCCAATAGTCTGTCGTGGCTCCGTTCTGCCGCAATACCGGATCGTTTGCGAACAGTCCTGTTGATTTCACATCCACGACAAAGCGGGCATCGGGAAATCTGTGGCTGTAGTCACGGGCGAGGATCAGGCCGACCTTGTCGGCGAAGATTTCCTTGCCGTCATCTGCCACCACGCCACAACGATCGCCGTCGCCATCGAAGCCCAGCGCCAGATCGGCCCCCGTGGCGCGCAGTTTCGCGGCCATGTCGTGCAGCATTTCCAGCGCTTCCGGATTGGGGTTGTAGTGCGGAAAACTGTGATCCAGATCGGTGTGCAGCGGGATGACCTCGACGCCGATGCGTTCCAGAATTTCCGGTGCAAAGGCCGACGCCGTGCCGTTGCCGGTGGCGCAGACCACTCGCAACCTGCGGGACATTCTGAAATCGCCGCAAAGATCTTCGATATAGGCCTCTCGCACGCCTGCGACCCGCTCCACCCGGCCGCAGGGGCGTGCGACACCCGCGCCCGTCAGAATGATATCCCGCAAGCGGGCCATGTCTTCGGGGCCGTGGGTCAAGGGACGCTCGAACCCCATCTTGACGCCGGTCCAGCCATTCGGATTGTGGCTGGCGGTGACCATGGCGACGGCTGGCACATCCAAGTGGAACTGGCCGAAATAAGCCATCGGCGACAGGGCCATGCCAATGTCTTTGACGTGCACTCCGGCCCGCACCAGCCCGGCCGTCAGGGCGGCTTTCACGGCCGGCGAATATGCGCGGTAGTCGTGGCCGACAACAATTGCCGGCGCGATCCCGGTTTCGAATAGTTGCGTCCCCAAGCCAAGCCCCAACGCCTCCATGCCCGTCAGGTTGATGTCCTCGGGATAGCGCCAACGTGCGTCATATTCGCGAAAGCCTGACGCCGCGATCCTTACGAGTGTTTCAGGGAGGGCCTTTTTCGACATGGTTCTTTGCCTGTGTGTTTCGTGGCGTTCCGGCCTAGGTGCTGACCTGTTCGCGCAGGACCGAAAATGTCAGCGAAACCAGCAAATATGCACCCGTAAGAACCAGAAGGGTCAAAACCGAATTCAGCAGAGCCTTGGGGTAGGCGGCTTCGTCAGGCAATATAGGCGCGACGCTGGTGGCCAGATAGATCGACTGCCGGTTCGCCTCGATCCGTGCGGCCTCAAGTATCTG
>JAHEFH010000013.1 GCA_024640245.1 Paracoccaceae bacterium
CGCTCGACAAACAGAATACGCGGCGCAGGCGCGACGCATCGCAGACGGCTTTGCGCATGCAAACGGTGATGTCCACTTCGCTCGACGCGGTTATCGTGACTGATATCCAGGGCAAGATACTGGAGTTCAACAAGGCTGCTGAAGAGATTTTCAAAGTGAGCAAGGCCGATGTCATCGACGCCGACCTGGCAGAGGTTATCATTCCTGAACACCTGCGCGAGGCGCATAGAGCCGGGATGCAACGTATGCGCGACAGCGGCGAAAAACGTGTTGTCGGCAAGGGGCGCGTAAGGCTGGAGGCCCGCCGAGCCAATGGAGAAGTTTTTCCGGTCGAGTTGGCTATTCAATCCGCCAAGCAAAGCGAGGATGAAATCTTTATCGCATTCTTGCGAGATATCTCCAGCACCATCGAGGCGGAGGCGGCTCTGATCCTGGCGCGCGACAAGGCGCAGGAAAGCGAAAAGGCCAAAGCCGATTTTCTGGCAGTCATGAGCCACGAGATCAGAACGCCATTGAACGGCTTGCTTGGAAACCTGACGCTGATGCGCGGCACCCGTCTGAGCCAGAAGCAGAAGAATTTCTGCGAAAACATGGATATTTCCGGCCGTTTGCTGATGAGCCACGTCGACAAGGTTCTGGAAATCACAACATATGAGGCGGGCAAACTTACATTTGAAAGCAAGCCCGTGAACCTGAGCGATCTTTTGCAGGACCTTGTCGACGGTCAAGGCGGTCGTGCGGAAATGGCCAATAATGTTCTTGAATGGGGTTGGGTTGGCAAGCCGCTTGATTGGGTGTTGTCCGATCCTGCTCGACTGAACCAGATCCTGCTCAACTTGGTCGGGAACGCCATCAAATTTACGCAACACGGCCGGATATCGATCGAATGCGAGGTCGTGGACGATAGCGATGTCGTTCCTACGGTAGAATTTCGCGTGATCGATACCGGTGTTGGCGTCCCTCCAGAAGATATCGACAGGATATTCGAAGATTTCGTGACCCGCGATTCATCTTATGTCCGGCTGGCGGCGGGAACCGGTCTCGGCCTCGGAATCGCGCGCAGGATCACGAGGGCGCTCGGCGGAAAAATAGGTGTGCGAAGCACTCTTGGCGAAGGAAGCACGTTCTGGGTTCGGCTTCCGCTGGAGCGCACATCCGCAGCCAAGGCTTCGCCAAGCAGGAAGATGAGAAAGCAAAAGAGTCGCCAACTGGAAATTCTTGTCATCGAAGACAACGAGATCAACCGGCAAGTCGCGCGAGAGATGCTGAAGCAGGAAGGCCATCTGGTTGTCGAAGCGGAAGACGGCCGCACAGGGATCGCTTTGGCAGCCGAGAAGAAATTCGATCTGATCCTCATGGATATTAGCATGCCTGTCATGGATGGACGTCATGCCACTAGAGAAATCAGGGCCGGTCACGGGGCGTCATGCGCCGTGCCGATTGTGGCTCTGACAGCGAATGTCGTGCCCGAAAGTGCTTCCCAGTTTTTGCAGGACGGTATGAACGATGTCCTTGGAAAACCCTTGATGCGCGACGAACTCAGACACTTGATCGCAACAATCAGTGAGGCCGCCGCTCCGGTCGTCGCTCAGTCAAATGGCGATGTTGCGGAGTTACTTGACTCCGAGCAACTCCGGGAGGCGAAAGAGACCATAGGACCGGACTCCTTTGCTAAACTTCTGACGCGTTTTTGCACTGAAGGCGACGAGGCGGTCGCCCTGCTGGAGTCTCTGAAAGGAGAGGCGGGGGAACTGGAGGAAATCGTTATGCGTGCACATAAACTGGCAGGAAGCTCTGCGGTTTTCGGCGCCCGGAGTTTCCGCGAAAAGCTGCGGGCTCTCGAAGCGGCTGCACGCGATGGTGACAACGGGGAAGTACTGTCACTGCTGGGCGGCCTTCGGCAGATATGGGAACCGACGCGGCAAGCTCTTGTGATCGGGCAATAGGTCCCGATCAGTCGAGCAACAGCCCCGCACCGATGATACCCAGAACACGACCGACTTCCGCGATGTTGGTAATTGTGCTGTCGTAACAGGCAATCGCATCGCCCGGCAAAAGATAGGGGTCGTAATCGTCCCGATCCGCGCGGCGCAGCAAATCCTCGATGTCGCGCTCGATCACGACCGAAACATTGGTCATGGGATTCCGCGAAAACAGAACGGCAGAGCGCTGGGCGCTGGTCGAACGGGAGCCGCCGACGCAGTTCGTATCGACCACCGCCTGCAAGTAGCGCGTTCCATACGCCACTTCGCGGACCTCGCGACCTATCCCGGAGGATGCATTGCCGGTCGCCGGCTGAGTAAGATTCGACACGAACAGGGATACGCCGGGCGGACTGATCGGGCCGGGTTTCATAAGGTCGTCCTGAAAACATTCCCGGCTTGGAACCACGATGTGGTCACCTGTCAGCAGCATCACGTCGAAAGGGTTGCTCCCTTTGAAAATACCTCTGAGGTCCAGTTTATATACTTTGCCCCCCCGGTGCAGTTCGACCGCCGATATATCGGCATCAGGGCGAATGCCGCCGACCGCGCGCAACGCCACTGACAGGTTGCGAGCCTCCGTCGAGGCCCCCAATGCCTCTTGTCTGCGCGCATCCAGCTTGTCACCGGGCGCATTGCCTATCTCCACGGCGTGGGGCTCGAACACAGCGCCAGCAACGGCGACACTTACAGAAGCGAAATCGGCTACACGGACCGAAATACGGGGCCGTTCAACGTAAAACCCGCCTGATTTCAGCTGATCTGAAATATCGTTTTCCACCTCGGATGTGCTGCGTCCCTGCGCCGTGACCGGATCGATGAATGGCAACTTGAGAGTTCCGTCGCGAGATACGACATAGCTGCCGCTGAATGTGTCGTCATCGCCGACACGTATATCGAGCAGATCGTTCCGGGTCAGTTTTTCACCCGACAATTCAAACGCGACCGAGCCGGTGCCCCCGGCGCCGCTTCCCGCGTATGAATTGCAGGTTTTTGCGTTCATCGCCTCGGACTTCAGGAACTCCGCTTCGTGGTTTTTCGAGACCGGTTCACGGTACTGGGCCTGATAGCCGTCGCCGGAAGCCACGGGTTCAAGATTGTCGGGGGGGCTGAAGTCGCTGCAGCTTGCCAGCGCGACAACGGCGGTTAGGCTGGAAATAGTGATGCCAAATCTCGTCAAGTCGGACCCCCGGACCAATTCGCTGCTGTTATCGAAGCATTATTCGACCAGAAAAATTAAGTCTATGTCTCATACGTAGTAATAATCTATCCAAAGGGGGTGACAATTGGGAGTCGACTGTTGCTTATCCGACGCGGTGCATGTTCTGCACGGACTGTATCGCGCAAGGATTTGCAATTGCTGCCAACAGTTTTTCTTCACATAGCGGGTCGAAGCGGATTTTAAACCGGAAACCGGCTTGAGGTGGGCAGGGCAGTCGGCTAGCCTTTCCGGACGACAGTCGGATATGTACGGAAAAGGTGCCTGCCGCTTATGCCGCGTTACTTCAATAACCCGTCCGGGCTAGAGCTGAAGGACAAGATACGCTTTCTAAGCGATCCGGCGGCTTATCCGCATGCGCCCGAGGGCGTAGAGGCCATTGAGACGCATATGTCCTGGGTCTTTCTTGCCGGAGACCGTGTCTACAAATTGAAGAAGCCCGTAAAATATCCGTTTCTGGATTTCCGTACGCTGGAGAAACGGAAACAGGACGTGCTGGATGAAATCCGGCTGAACCGCAGGTTGTCACCGGATGTGTATTTTGGGACCCGGACCCTTTGCCAGGCAGAAGACGGCAGCCTTTTATTGAACGGGCGTGGGACAATCGTGGACTGGCTCGTCGAGATGCAGCGCCTTCCGGAGGATCGAACGCTGCAATCGCTGATGGCCGTAGATAAAGTCGCGCCTGAGGATATCGGGCGTGTGGTTGAAGTGCTCGCGAGTTTCTATCGCAGCCTTCCGCCCGCCGATATCAGCGCGGACGCCCTGATCGGCCGCTTCGAGGACGAGCACCGCGAAACGGCCGCGGTTCTGTCGGATCCAATGATGGAAATGGACAGCTACCGCGTTTCCGCAGTTTTGAAGGAATTCGATGCCTCTTTCGATGTCGCGCGCCCCATGCTTCGCGACAGGCTCGCGGCGGGACGTATCGTTGAAGGTCACGGGGACTTACGGCCCGAGCACATTTTTCTGACCAACCCGATAGAGATCATCGACTGCCTCGAGTTCAGCCAGCGCCTGCGCATGCTGGACCCTTTCGAAGAGATCACGTTTCTGGGTCTGGAAGCCGCGCAAATGGGGGCCGGTTGGGTGCAGGGTGCGCTTTACGCGGGCCTTTCGGATGCGCTTCAGGACAGTGTGCCGCCAGCGTTGATGGCATTCTACTGGCGCTACCGGGCGTTGCTGCGGGCGCGACTGGCGTTGGTGCACCTGTCCGAAACGAGGGTCCGCAAGCCCGAAAAATGGCGACCTCAGGCCCGGCACTATATTTCACTGGCCGAAGAGGCGGAGGTCAGGACCCGGCCGCCGGCAGGTCGATGATCGAACTGTTTTCGTGCAACTGACGGATCGCGCGCGCCAGAAGCGGCACCGCGCTCACGACCTCCACCCGCGCTTTTTCGCTGTGCTTTGCCAGCCGGAACGGCGGCACCGTGTCGGTTACGATCCAACCTGAGATCGCCGGATCGGCAAGCGCCTTCAATGCACCGTCCGTGAACAGTCCATGCGCGGCCAGCGCCCAGACATCGACAGCGCCGCCGGCCAGCAGCGCATGCGCCGCCCGGACCATAGTGCTGCCGGAAGCTATCATGTCATCGATCACCAGAACCCGCGCGCCGTCCACGTCGCCCGCCAGAATTTCGCCGCTGACCACTCCGCCGGTACGCCGTTTTTCCATCATGGCGAAACCGACACTGCGACCAAGCCGGTCTTGCAGTGCCTCGCGGAACAACTGGGCGCGCTTGATGCCGCCGGGATCGGGCGATGCAACGGTAACGGGGCCGGTGCCGGCCAGTTGGGCGGCCCGTTCAATCAGAACGCCGCGTGTGTCGAGCGCCACAGCCTCGCAGCGAAAGGCGTTCTGGTAAGCGGCAATGTTGTGCGGCTCCATCGTCACGACGCGGTCGGTGCCAATGGCTTCGAACAACTGGGCGACATAGCGTGCTGTCAGGGGATCGCGCGGTTTGGTCTGCCTGTCCTTGCGCGCGTAGGCCATCACGGGGGCAACTGCGGTCACCCGCGCCGCGCCGTTGGTCTTGAGCGTGGCAATGAAGAACAGCAACCGGCAGAGTTTGTCGTTGGGGCTGTCCTTCGGGCCACCGTGCAGGCTCTGGATGACATAGACATCGGCACCGCGCACAGTGTGGAGCGGGCGCGCCTTGTGCTCGCCGTCTTCAAAATCGCGCTCTTCAATCGGGCTGAGCGAGCGTCCAAGGGCATCGGCAACGGCTTGTCCCAGTTCGCGGGTGGCTTCGAGGGCAAATATCTGCATATCCATAGCGCTACCTGCAGCGGTGGGCGTATGAATTGCGCTTGGTAGTGATCTTGCTCATTCCGTTGACCTCTCCAAGTATTCCGCCGACACACTAGCATCGAGCATCAGCGAAATCATTGAGGTAGGTCAAGGCGTCCGGATGTCATGCTTGCAGCCGTAAAGTGCCCGCGTATTGCTGTATACAAGTGTTGATGCAAAAGGCCGTTGCGTGGGCCTTGCCCTATATAACCGTCACGACCTTACTGCTGATGCCTTCGACGCTGGCTTCCATGCGGTCGCCGACCTTGACGGCTCCGACGCCTGAAGGGGTGCCGGACAGGATCACATCGCCTGCGGCGAGTTCGAAGTACTCGGAGAGATAGGAAATCATTTCGGGAACCTTCCAGATCATCTGGTTCAGGTCGCCTTCCTGCCGGACTTCTCCGTTAACCTTCAATTCGATCCTGCCTTCGGAAAGATAGCCGGTCTCGGATGCTGGATGAATCAGCCCGATCGGGGCGGAGCGTTCGAAAGCCTTGCTGATTTCCCAAGGCCGGCCCTGCTTCTTGGCCCGGTCCTGCAGATCACGCCGCGTCATGTCGAGTGAAACCGCATAGCCGTAAACATGTTCAAGCGCCTGATCCAAGGGGATGTTGGAACCGCCGGATTTCAAGGCGACGGCCATTTCAATCTCATGGTGTACATTCGTCGAATGTGCCGGATAGGGGAATTCGCCGGAGGCATCCAGATTGTCCGGATTCTTTTGGAAGAAGAACGGCGTTTCGCGGTTCGGATCGCCTCCCATCTCGACAGAATGAGCGGCATAATTCCGGCCAATGCAATAAATCCGGCGAACCGGAAATAGCGCATCGCTTCCTGAAACGGGCACGGCCACAATTTTTGGGGTTTCAATCACGAACTTGGACATTTTGACCTCCGGTGTCGACAATGGATTTCCGATTTCTGTAGCCCATCACCAGTAACGGATCAATAGCGATCAATACGGAAGAAATCTTAGATTTATGTTGATAATGTAAATTGATCTGGCATAATCCAACCAATATCGCCGCTTTGATCAACCATTTAGGGTCTTATAGTGCTCACAAAAGCCATTCCAGCAGAACGCGAGGTCGCAGTTGCGGCTCTAAGAGCATTCATTGCCGACGGAGCTTACGCGCCGGGTGACCGCCTGCCTCCGGAACGGGAATTGATCAACGAACTGGGTATGACACGCACGACGCTACGGCGGGCGCTGGAGGCGCTCGAAATCGAGGGTGCAATCTGGCGGCATGTCGGGAAGGGTACATTTGTGTCCGGTCATGGCGCAGAGACGGGATCGGGCGGACTGGCCGAAATAAGCCGGCAGATGACGCCGGTGCGTATGATGCGCGCCAGGCTTTGCATCGAGCCGGCAATTGCCCGCGAAGCTGCGATCAATGCGTCGGACGAAGCGCTTATCCGGATGAAACTTGCAAGGGACCGTGCAGAAGGTGCGCCGACGTGGGCCGAATACGAAGTTCAGGACGGCGCATTTCACCGTGCTGTAGCGCAAGCTTCGGACAATATCCTGCTGTTGTCGCTTTTCGATCAGGTCAATCAGGTTAAAAGAGCCGTCGCGTGGGCTACGGTCGTTCGTACTTCGGAACGACCCCCCAGCGGGTATTCGAGCTTTGTCGAACATAACAGGATCGTCGCCGCGATCCAGGCGAGGGAACCGTCCAAGGCACACGAAGCTATGCGTGAGCATATCGGTTCCGTGTCCGCCAGACTGTTTGGAGAGGTTTAGAACTCTCTGACCCGAATGAGTTCCGGGCAAATCAGGATAATAAGAACAGGCACTGTCATAACAATAGCAACT
The DNA here is from genome assembly GCA_024640245.1 of Paracoccaceae bacterium. Classification (GTDB taxonomy): domain Bacteria; phylum Pseudomonadota; class Alphaproteobacteria; order Rhodobacterales; family Rhodobacteraceae; genus Amylibacter. The sequence continues at coordinate 7,311 of JAHEFH010000013.1, forward strand.
TCATTCTCTGGGAGGAAAACATGAAAAATTTGCTACGAAAGTTTGTCACTACTATTACGGCGATACCGTTGATCGCTGGCTTGGCGGTTTCCGCTGTGCAAGCCGAGACGATCAAGATCGCATTGGCCGAGACTCCGTCCGACGAACTCGCCGCGTTCTTTGTCGCGCTCGACCGCGCCAAGGCTAACGGCCTCGACTACGAATGGACTGCTTTCTCGGACGAAGAGCTGGCAATTCAGGCTGTTCTGAGTGGCCAGATGGATATCGGTTTCGGCACGCCATACGCTGCGATGCAAAAATCCAAGGCACCACTGCGCATTGTATTTCAGCTTTCGAAGCTGAAATTCTTCCCCGTTACGTCCAAGAAATACAGCAAACTCGAAGACATGAATGGTGAGCCTATCATGCTGCACTCGCGCGGCGGCGGCACAGACTCGATCGCGAACGTGATCGAAGACAAGGTCGGCATCAAATTCGGCGAACGCTCCTATGTTCCCGGATCGTCCAACCGCGTAGCGGCCTTGATGGCCGGTCAGACAGAAGCAACGATCATCGACCTGTCGAACAAGAACAAGCTGATGAAGCTGGAAGGCGACAAGTTCAATGTTCTGCCGATGTTCGAAGTTGATGCCAGCGATGAGGCCCTTTTCGCCAATCTGGATTGGATCAAGGCAAACGAAAAGTCTGTAGACATCTTCGTGAAGGCTCTTGTCAGCGTCTGGCAGGATATGTCCAAGGATCCGACTATCATCAGCCGTGAAACAAACCCGGACGGTCCGATCGGCCAACTGCCGAAAGAGATCCTTGCCGAGCTTGACGGTTTCTACACTGATGCTGTTGAAGGCGGACTGTACGATCCCAACGGCGGCGGTCGCAAAGCGGCGCAGGCAGACATGGAGTGGTACTCCGCTGCAGGCCAGCTGACCGGAGACGCCGCATCGCTTAATATCGAAGACTTCTGGTATCTCGCGCCTCTCGACGCGGCGACCAAGTAATTCAGCTGCAAAAATAGTGACTGCGGCCACCATCCCGATCAGGGTTGGTGGTCGTGCCCCCCAACTAACCCCCAAACGAACTGCGGGATTACATTTGATGCGCCACCGTTCATTAATATTAAAGTTCCTTTCGGCGGTTATCGTCTTCGGAACATGGGAAATAGCTGGCCGTATCCCGGTAAGTTACGCTTTTCCGACGTTTTTCGAGTCAATGCTCGCCCTGGTCAACCTGACTTTGGACGGTACGATTTTCACCGCCTATGCCGAAACACTGAAGCCATTGGTGGTCGGCGTCTGCATTTCGACCGTTCTGGGTATCGGTTTCGGATTGTGGATCGGTCTAAGCGAAAAATTCGACTGGCTTTTTTCGCCAATCTTTATCGTCATGCAGGCGGCGCCTCTTGCAGCCCTGATCCCGCTTCTTGTCATGGCTTACGGCATAGGACTCACGTCCAAGGTCTTCGTTGTCTGCATCATGGCTATGCCGGTGATCGTTTTGAATACCAGCAGCGCAGTGCGTAATACACCGTCATCGCTCAAGGAAATGGGACGGTCCTTTCTGGCAAGCGACACCGAAATTATTCTCAAGATCATCATTCCAGCGGCCTCTCCGATCATCTTTTCTGGTCTTCGTTTGGGCGTTTCCGCCGGCTTCATCGGCGCCATTTTGTCGGAGTTGAAGATCACGCCAACGGGGGTAGGGGATATCATCACCTACAGTCGTTCGATCGCGGATTACCCAAGTATGTACGCCGCGATCTTTTCAATCATCGTTCTCGCGGTTCTGTTCCTGAACCTGCTTGAAAAAGTCGAAACCCACTTGTTCAGAGGAAATGTTCGTGGATATGTCTCAGATTAAAGATACCGCCAAACAAGATGTAGACGTTGCGGTATCAGTGCGCGGCGTCTCCAAGAACTATGGCGATGTGGAAGCCCTGAAGGACCTGTCGCTGGATTTTCCGCGCGGGGAGTTGACGTCTCTCCTCGGCCCTTCGGGCTGCGGGAAAACGACCCTTCTAAAAATTATCGCCGGTCTGCTTGAGCCGACATCGGGACAAGTTGAGGTCAATGGAAAGACCGTCACGGGACCGGGTCCGAACAGGGCATTCGTGTTTCAGGATTTCGCGCTTCTGCCGTGGGCGACAGTTCTGCGAAACGTGGCTTTCGGCCTCGAACTGCGCGGCGTTGCAAAGTCAGAGCGCGAGAGCATCGCGGAGAAATACATCAAGGACGTTGGTCTGGCGGGTTTTGAAAACAGCTATCCGCACGAATTGTCGGGCGGTATGCGCCAGCGTGTGGGTCTTGCCCGCGCCTTGTCAGTCGATGCCAAGGTTTTGCTGCTGGATGAGCCTTTTTCGGCTGTAGACGAGCAGACGCGCCGGAAATTCCAGGAGGATTTGCTTGCTCTCGTGAAGAACGAAAACAAGACCTTCATATTCGTGACCCACTCGATCGAAGAGGCGGTCTACGTTTCCGATCAGATCGCGATCCTCCTTCCCAGGCCGAGCCGCGTATCCGAGATCATCCGGCCATCCGGTTTCCGCGATAAGCCGGTGGACCAGATCCGCCGCGATCGGGAGTACTTGGATATCGTGGATAAAATCTGGGCGTCACTGCGGAACTATGTGGAGTAGGAACGGATATGAAGCTATTCGGATATAAGCTCCCGGCAATGTCTTCGCTGCTACTGTGGGGGTTGCTATGGGAAATCATCGGGCAAATGGATGTGACGTTCTTCGTTCCACCACTTTCCGAAGTTTTTGTGACATTGTTTTCAATAATCGGCACCCCCGCTTTCACCAAGGCGCTATCCGAGACCGCCTATGCGTTTTCGTCCGGCGTGGTGATCTCAATCCTGATCGGCATCCCGGTCGGAATTCTGATGGGCACCAGCCGGCTCGTGGATGAAATACTGCTGCCTTGGGTCAACATGTTTCTCAGCGCGCCTCTGACCGCACTTGTTCCGGTTCTTATGGTCCTGTTCGGTTTTGGCATGAAGTCGATCATTATCACCACGGTCCTCTTCGCGATCTGGATCATCGTCCTGAACTCTCGTGCGGGTGTCATGCAGATAAACCGGTCGCTGGTCGAAATGGCGAAATCGTTCGGCGCGAACAAAATGGATGCTTTTACGAAAATCTATTTCTGGGCCGCGCTGCCGGAAATACTCGGAGGAGTGCGCATCGGCATCATCCGCGCAGTCAAAGGGGTCATCATTGGCCAGCTTCTGATTTCGATCGTCGGCTTTGGGGCTTTGTTCGAACTCTATTCGGCCAACTTCCTGATGGCACATTTCTGGGCTGTTCTGATTGTGCTTTTCGCGCTCGCCTTCTGCATTTCCGAAATCTTGGCATATCTGGAACGCAGAGTGGCCTATTACGCTGCAAAGCGCTGATCGGCAAAACAGATGCCCGAGCCTGCCACCATTCAGGCAGGTTCGGGCTTGTCTCGTTTGATGGCTATCAAGCCTCGGTAAAAAATGCAGGCCGGAATATCCGGACCGTCAGCGCCCCGACACCAGCCAACGTCAATGAGATCATGAACAACCAACCGATGAACGGGATCAGCACGAGCAGTCCTGTGAGCAGGGCACCGACGCCGGCCGCAATCGCGCGTTCACCGAGGGTATCCGGCTCGCTCCGCCCGATGGCTAGCAACAGTCCGACGCCGAATGCATATGTGCCGACAACATAGCCGATGAACCCGGCAATCAGCGATATAATGATCATTGCAGGCACCATGAAGATACCGATGATCGTCATTGCGAACAGTAAAACAGATCCGATCAGAGCTGACTGCATCATGAACCCCAACCACAATGACCGGAACGGCGCTTCGAGGGTTCTGGACCGCATCATGGCAAGTTGCTGTGGTGCTACCGCCGCGATCAATGCAGCGATGGCAGCGACAACGAAGACGCAGGTAATAAAGCTCACGACGGCATCCCACCAATTGAATACGCGCGGAACGTTCCAGTTTCCTTCTTCCCAATCTTCCAACAGAATCCGCTCAAGCCGGTCCGCGGAAACGACAGTGTCCGGAACCTCCGCCTGTCCTTCGTGCTGTTCGTAAACCGTCAGCTTGCCGTCAACACGAGCATCAGGGCCAAAGACCAGTCCCTGGCCTGCCACGCGGGCGTCCCCCGAAATGATGCTGTTCAAATTCACCTCTTCGCCTGCAATCACGGCGTAACCCGCGACAGGAGCATCCACGGTGATCTTGGCGCCCGAGGCTCGCAAGTCTCCGCCGATAGCACCTTTAACTTGAATGTCATATCCCGCAAGCGACGCATCCCCGCGCACCGGACCCGAGACAGTCAAATCCATTCCCGCAGCGTAGACATCCTGTCCGACGCTGCCATCGAGCGATACTCGTCGCCCCGCAGCATGGGCCGAGCCTGTTATGTCCGCAACGGCCCTTACGGTTTCTCCGGCGATGAACAGGTCATCGGTTCCGGTCGCTGTCATCCTGACATCCTCGCCTGCCAGAAACATGTCTCCGCCAAAGGACAGGGAAGCTGAATCCTCCTGCGCCGAAGCGGCGGTTGCTAAAAGAGCGAGGGCCAAACCAATAATAATTCGTGTCATAATTCCACCTGAAAATTGAAAATGCTCTATTTAAATATCACGTATTGTTGCCGATCGCTTTGAGCAAGATCAACAAAATATTGGAGCCGAGTGGCAGGGTTGCCCACTCAAGTGAAATCTATTTGCCAATTGATTTGGTGTGAATCTGAATAATTTTGGGCCATCAAAAGAAGTCTCAAACATTCAGACTGGACCGGGCTTGATTGCTTGCCCCGAACACAACAGTCAAGGCGTCGTCCGGAGTGCAACTATTTCAACTTCAGGCGCTTTCTTAAGTGCGCTTCCAGACGAGGGCCGTATTCCTGATCGGCCAAAGCAAAATCAACGATTGCTTCCAGATATCCGAACTTGGAACCACAGTCGTAGCGCTGACCCGTCAATTCGACAGCTTGAACGTGGCCTTTCCGGGCGAGCGCATTTATCGCATCCGCCAATTGGATTTCTCCACCGTGGCCCGGTGGCAGGTCGCGGATCGTGTCGAAGATTTCCGGTTCGAGAATATAGCGCCCGATCGACGCCAAGCGCGAGGGTGCATCGGCTTCATCGGGTTTTTCAATCAACTCCTCGACATTCGTCCGGGTTTTCGAGAATTTCCGGCCTGAGCGTATGATGCCGTATTTTGATACATCCTGAGGTGAAACTTCCATGGTCATCAGCAAGGTACTCGGCGAGCTTTTGTATTCCTTCACCATTCTCGGTGTCGGCAACTCCTCACCACGCACGAGGTCGTCCGCCAGCAGGACAGCAAAAGGTTCGCGCCCGACGGCCGGTTCGGCACACAGGACAGCATGGCCCAGACCGAGCGCTTCGGCCTGCCGGATAAAGATACAATTCACCCCGGGTGGCACGATGTTCTGTATCAATTCAAGCAGGTCATTCTTTCCACTGGATTTAAGGGCTATTTCAAGTTCGAAATTCGAGTCGAAATGGTCCTCGATGGCGCGCTTGGATCTTCCTGTAATAAAAATCAGGTCGGTAATTCCTGCGGCAATAGCTTCTTCCACGGCGTACTGAATAATTGGTTTGTCGATAATGGGAAGGAGTTCCTTGGGCATCGCTTTTGTTGCCGGCAGAAAACGGGTTCCGAGACCTGCTACAGGAAAAACGGCCTTTTTTACAATCGAACGTGACATAATACTCGCTTCATATTCCTGATATTTCGACCTTACTATAGTGCTGGGGAAGCGATCGTACAGCCATGTTTTTTTTAAATTCCAATTTCCGGGTTCGTTGAAAATGCGACACTTATTCTAAACGTGAGTTGCGCCGGCACATAGGGACTGAATACGTTCCTGCCGAAAAAAAGCGGGTGCTGGAAAGAAACCGCGCGAACATTCCACAAGATAGAGGTTTTGCTCAAACGGCAAGTTCGCCTTTCCCCACTTTGAATCGGTACATCGGGATTATCGAATTCATTCACGGGTCTCGGTTCCGTAAGGCAGCAAGCTTCATTCGCCAGCGAACTATTTCCGTATTTGTTGACCTCGATCAAATCCCGAAGACGATTCTTATAGTAAAGTTTGAATATATTTAGCCGTCTTTCAGTTTAGGGGAAAAGCTATCCGGACGGTTGAAGTTCACTGTAGGAGGTAATTTTTCATGAAATACGAAGAGACAAACAAGGCGACTTCGACGGAAGTTGACGCGCCCAGTTCAGAATCCCGCAGGGGTTTCCTGAAGCTCGCTGCCATAAGCGGCGCGGCTGTATCAGTTACCAAGCGAGGAGCGTTGGCGAACGGGGAGATCGGCTTTTGGGCGAAGGATCTGCCAGACGACAAGCTGATCGATATGTATCGAACGATCCTGAAGATTCGCTGGCACGAGCGTACACAGGCCGACAAGATGCTAGCCGATCCCAGCTATCGTGGTTACAACCACTTCTACGCGGGGCAGGAGGCTGTTGCCACCGGCGTTTGCGCCGCTTTGCGAAATGACGGCCCGTTTGAACAGATCGATTTGGTCTATTCTTCGCATCGGCCGTCGGGTCATGCCATCGCCAAGGGCGTGGACATTCCGACAATGGTTGCCGAGATGGATTTCCGCTCAACCGGCATGAACGGTGGTTATGCCGCCGAGATGCACATCTCCGATCCTTCGGTGGGGTTCATCGGTGCTGACGGTATGATCGGGCCGGCTCCGGTCATCGCATCGGGCTCCGCTTTTGCATTCCGTGCACGGGAGTCCGATCAGGTTGCGGTAGTCTTTGCCGGCGACGGTAACTATGCGGCGCCGCATTTCCACTCGACGCTGAACAACGCGAAGTTGCTAGATTTGCCGTTGATCTATGTTTGCGAAAACAACCTGTATCACCAGTACGCGCACTATTCCTATTCGTGCCCGCACAAGGATATCTCCGATGCCGCCGCCGCGTACGGTATACCGGCAAATGTGGTTGACGGTCAGGATGTCGTACAGGTCTACAACGCTGCCAAAACCGCGGTGGACCGCGCCCGGGCAGGTGGTGGGCCAACCTTCATCGAGGCTAAGACCTATCGCTACTATAACCACTGGGGTGCGCCGGGTGCCAAAGAAGGCGAACTGGGTGCGTTCGGATACGACCCGCTTGCCATTACGTCGTTCCGTCCGGAACGCGAAGTCCGTGCCTGGATGCAGCGCGATCCGGTGGATATTTCCCGCAAGATTCTGATCGACTGGGGAATTTTGGACGAAGCCCGTGCTGCGGAAATCGAGACTGAGGTCAAGCAAGAGATTGCTTCCGCCTTCGAGTGGGCAATGCAGCAACCGCTCTGCAATCCCGAAGACGCGTTGAAACACGTTTTCGCGGAAGGCACGGTTCCTGCTCGCCAATTCGGCTGAACAGTACTTGGATTTTAACGATTAAAACATTGAAAGGTCAGTAAAATGGCAGAGAAAAGTTGGATGTACGCGGTACTTGAAGGCGTACAACAGGAAATGCAGCAGGATCCGAAAATGAGCTGGATCTTCGAGCTGACACCCCCGGTGGCGTCGAACCCCGGAATGCCTGTTATCAACCTGGAGACGGAGTTCGGGCGTAAACGCGTCGTGAACACCGGTATTGACGAAAACTGGATGGCCTCCTGTGTACTCGGAGCGGCGCTCGCTGGATCGAAAGCAGCGACATACATTCCTTACCAGGGCGCACTCATTCCGTTTGAGGTCATACAGAACGTTGCCGGCAAGTTGCGGCATATGACCGGCGGCAAAGCTACGCCGGGCTGCGTTTGGGTGATCGAGATGACCGGCCAGACGCCGGGTTTTGCGGGACAGCATTCGTGCTATGAAGAGGACAGCTACTATGCCCATATCCCGGGCGTGCGCACTGTCATTCCTTCGACGCCCTATGATGCCAAAGGCATGATGATCTCGGCGCTCCGGTCTTCGGATCCGGTGGTATACCTTTATCCGGCCGGGCTCCGGACTTTGCAGGGGGAGGTTCCGGACGAAGCGTATGAAGTGCCTCTCGACAAGGCAGCCGTGCGTCAGGAAGGAAATGACCTGACGATCGTGAGCTCCGGCGCAGGTATGCCCGGCGTTCTCGAAGCTGCCGAGAAGCTCACCGCCGACGGCATGAGCGTCGAGGTTATCGACCTGCGTGTCCTCAAGGAGATGGATACCGAGACTCTGGTGAATTCAGTAGGTAAGACCAAGCGTCTTTTGACGGTGGATCAGTCCTACTACACCCTCTGTCCCGGTGCCGAGGTCATCGCCCGCGTCGCCGAAAACGTTGAAGGCGTGAAGTTCAAGCGGATCGCATTCCCGGATGCACCGCCGCCGGCCTCGCCCGAGATGTTCACCTGGATGCGGCCGAATGCGGGCCATATCATCGAAGCCGCCAAGAAGATGGTGTAACTTATGGTGAACCGAAATAACGAAAATTCCGGATCGGTCGCAGGTATTCCTGCGGCCGGTTCGGACGGTGAACACGATCATTGCCTGGCATGCAATAGCGGCAAGTTGAGCGCCGCCGAAGTCAAGACGGCAATCTGGCATGGCGCAAAACTGGTCGTAGTAGAAGATGTGCCTGCGTATGTATGCGATCAATGCGGCGAACAATATTACGAAGACCAAACCGCCATGGTGCTGGACATGATGCGCGGTGACGGATTTGATACCTCGGAAGCAAGTCGAAAGATGGAAGTTCCGGTTTTCGGTTTTCGCGCGCTCGGTGCGACTGCCGGAGCACGGGCGGCAAAACGCCAGAGCGAAACAAGGAAGAATGTAGCTGATGTTGCAGGCTAGATCTAAGACAAGCCGTGGTCCCTTTGTGTTAACGGCCTCCGCCCTCGCTTTGGCTTTTTGGGCCGGTCCGGTCATCGCCGATGATATGATGGCTTTCATTCCTCCGGGAGGGAAGTCCATCCTCATCGACAACCTGGAGGCATCCGACTCCGGCAAAATCGGTGAACTGGCCGCCACGACGGCCTCCAATGAGGAATGGGCGGCACTTTACGCCGGGCTTTTGCCTGACCTCGGAAAAAATGCGCTGGAGACGGTGACGGGTTATTCTGCAATAAATTTCCCCCTGTCACCGGAGGATTTGGCCCGTCTTCAGGAAACCGGTGCCGCCGAGGTCCTGCCGCTCGACGGCAAGGAACTTGCGATCAACAACTGCCAGAATTGCCACTCGCTTTTTTCGGGATATCTGGTGCATGACCGCGACGTGACCGGTTGGCTCGGGATATTCAAGTCTCCTTTCCATAGTGAATTGCCTATGACCGAGACTGAACGCGAAACGTTCTCGCACTATTCAGCCATCAATATGCCTTTGAAGTTCGAGGACGTGCCCCCGGAATACCGGTTCTGAACCGGCGGCGTTATTGGACGTACAATAATACAGGAGACCGTAATGAGTGCATTTCATCCCACCCGCCTTGCAGTCGCGCTTGTGGCGTCGCTTGCATTCGGCCTGTTGCCGACGACAAATGCGCAGGCGCAAGACGACGTTTTTGCCTTCATGCCTGACGGCGGGCGCACATTGATGCAGGGCCTGATCGATGGTGGACTGACGCCGGAAATTCAGGCTGAGATCGCGGGCCAAACCCTCAGTGCCGAAGGCTGGGCGACCTATCTTGAAGGCAAGCGGGCTGATAGCCCGGCTGTTTCGGAGCTTGACGAATACCAGACACAGACCCTGGCGTCCTACCTGTCCTACAACATGCCCTTGTTGGAGGGATCGGAACTGCCTTGGGACGGGCGCGACATGGCACTGGCAAGGTGCCAGTCCTGCCACATCATTACCGTCGTTGTGACGCAGGAACGCACACGGGAGGCCTGGCTCGGCACGATGCATAAACCAAGCCATATCGAAGTGCCCCTGACCGAGCCGGAACGCGAGGCGCTGGCGGACTATCTGGTCCTCAATGCGGGTATCCCGATTGACGACATTCCACCGGCTCTACGCGCTGGCGGCGCGTCCTACTAGACCCGCCCTAACCGATCCCTCAGCGAGAGAGGCTTCATATGCTGTTCAATTCGCTGGAATTTCTGGTTTTTCTGCCACTTGCCTGCGGATTGTTCATGCTTCTGCCACGCCAGTTGCGCTTGCCGTGGCTGATGCTTGCGAGCTTGGCATTTTATGGCAGTTTCGGGTGGAGCAATCTGGCTTGGCTCGCGGTCGTGGTTGTCGTGACCCTGATTGCCGCGCGCGGGTTGGCGGGGTCGAAAACTGCGGCGATGCGGCGGCTCAGCCTGACTGCGGGACTTTTAACAGTCCTTGGACTGCTGGTGGTTCTCAAGTTTTACGAGACGGTCGCAGGTGCCGTGGCATGGCTTCCGTCGCTCGGGCTTTCTGCGCCCGCCGGCTTTTCCTTCTACGTTTTCATGGCGGCGAGTCTTATGATCGACCGCTACAGAGAGCCTCCCGCAGATCAGCCGCGGGCATTTCGGGACGCGCTCTATCTGGTCTGGTTTCCCAAAATTCTCGCAGGTCCGATCGAACGCTCGGGCCAGTTCCTGTCGCAACTGGCAGAGCGCCGCGCGCCGTCCATGGCAGTATTGCTGCTGGGTTGCCAGCTTATCGTCTGGGGGTTGTTCAAAAAGGTCGTCGTCGCCGATAATCTGGCACCCTATGTCGACCGGATCTACGAGATACCGGCCTATGCGCCGCCGCTGGAACTGGCTATCGCCACCTATTTCTTCGCGTTCCAGATTTATTGTGATTTTTCCGGCTATACCGATATGGCAATCGGGGTTTCGCTTCTGTTCGGGATACAACTGTCCGAGAATTTCCGGCGTCCTTATTTTTCTGGCTCTGTGAGTAGTTTCTGGTCCGAGCGTTGGCATATCAGCCTCGCCCGATGGTTCCGGGACTACCTGTATTTCCCGCTGGGCGGCAGCCGGGTAGGTACGGTCAGGCTCTATGCCAACCTCATGATCGTTTTTCTGGTCAGCGGGCTGTGGCATGCGGGGATGGGATATGGCGTCAGTTGGGGCTTTCTGGTCTGGGGCGCACTGAACGGTTTGTTTGTGTGGGGCGAACGCCTTCTGGCGCCGCTCGGCAGAATAGGGGCGCAACACTTTCCGCAGGTGTCGGGAAGCCTTATTCTGCGGGGAATCGCGGCACTGGTCGTCTTTCACCTTGTTCTGGTCAGCTGGATATTCTTCCGGGCCGACAGCCTGGCCGATGGCTGGATCGTTGTGACCCGGATATGGACTGCCTTGCCGGAATTTCCGATGTTGCTGTCGCAGTTTCCGTTTTCGGCGGAGCATGGCTTCCTTGTCGGCGTGATCGCGGCTCTGCTTTTGATCGAACTGTTTCAGGAAGCGCGGCCTCTGTCCGAATGGCTGGCGGCAATGCCCCTGTGGATGCGCTGGGGCGCGTGGTACGCCTGCCTGTTCGCGATTTTGATCCTTGGACGCTGGCAGGGTGAAGCCTTTGTCTACATGCAATTCTAGCGGGGCTGAAATGGACCAGCGGAAGGAGAATACCAAAAAGCGGCGGCAGTTGAGGCGGCTTGCGGGCTTCGTGCTGGTTTTTGTCCTGCTCTATATTGGAGCGGCGATCAGGGCCGAATTCAAGGTCGGGCGAAAAGGCGATGAAACTGCCTTTCAGCGCTTGTTGGACGCGCGGGGCGAGTCATTCGACTGGGTTATTCTGGGAGCGTCCCATGCCTTGCCTCTTTCCTATGGCGCGGTTCCCGAACGCCTTGAGGCGGACAGCGGTCAGAGCGCGCTGATCCTCGCCGATACCGGTGCCGGCCCTGTCTTCAACCGTTTCGTCTTTGAGCAGGCGCGGGAGGATGTCCACACGAAAAACCTGCTCTATATTATTGATTCCTTTGCATTTGGATCGTCAGAATGGAACGAGGACCGGATCGTGGACCGCAAATTGTTGCGAAAGACGCCTCTGCGTACCTCCACCGCGTCGCTGATGCTGGAATACACCTTTCGTGAGGGCGTTGATCCTCGCGGCCTGATCGACTATCTGGCCTGTTTTTCCAAGCTAAACGATCCTGCCCGCTTTTCGACGCAGGATTGGCGAGGCGAGGAAAATTTTGAAAGAAAATCAAGACCTTCCCGTCATGCTGTAACTCAACGCATCAACTATCTTTTCCCTCGGGACCAGATCGATGAAGCCGTGATCGGGCGATATCTCGACTCGTTGGAGGCGCTATTCACGACGGCGCAGGCCACGGGAATTCGGGTCGTCGTGATCAAAATGCCGATGACCGATGCGTTTCGTCAGGCGCTGCCTTATGAAAAAGCCTTCGATGAGGCCCTGAACGCGAGGATCGCACCCCTCGACATCGATTACCGGGATTTCAGCGCGGTTCTGCCGGATGCAAGCCTGTATTTCGACACCGACCACCTGAACCGGCCGGGCGTGGAGGCGTTTTATACTGAATACCTGCGCGACGTGCTTGCACCTGTGCAGTAGGTCTCGTTGCAGTCGGAGTTTCAGTCCGTCGATGAATTTTGGTCCGGCGGTTGCGTCACCTCGAAGCCGATGATCAAATCCAGCAATTCGCGCGTGATGCTTTCCTGCCGCTTCTGGCGAAAGCTTGCCTGAAGCTCCTCCTGACGGTCACCGATATTGTGCTCTGCGTTCTGCATTGAGGCAAGCCGCGAGGCGTGTTCACTCGCCAGAGACTCCGCGAGTGACCGGTAGATGGTCACGAAGAAATGCTCCCTCAAAAGCCAGTCCCGCAAAGCGCCGGTATCCATCCGGAACATCGGTAATCGTCTTGAGGGCCATGGTTTCTGGGCCAAACCTTCCAGGTAACTTTCAGCGACGGGCATCAGGCGGCGGGCAATTGGGGAACTGCCCGTTCCGAGGTTGCGGCTGTTGTGCATGAGGTCAATCTGTGTCACGCCCTCCGTCCGGATCAAGCGGGCGATAAAGGTAATCACTTCCTGCGCTGAATGGGTTAGTCCACCGGCAGATCCGGGCAGCGCGATGGTCTGGTCCGCGTCGTGGCCCTCCGTGGACAGGCGCGCGACGGCGCGTATACCCATGACGCCGAGCAGAGGCTTGTCGCCTCCTGCTTGTGCTCGTAGCAGATGCGCACTGGCGAAGGATGCGATCCTGTCGTTGAAGCGGCCACACAATCCACGGTCAGATCCGATCACAATGACTGCGCTGCGTCTGTCGGCACCGGCTGCCGACTGCCAGCTTGCACTTCGAAGAGGTCGGTCGCGCAGGACGACTTGCAGGCCCTGATCGACGGTGTCGGAATATTTTGCGATGGCATCGGCCGCGCTTTCGTACTGGTGGATACTTGCTGCGGAAAGCGTCTTCATCGTGCGGACGATCGATTGTATTCCTTCGGTCGTCTTGATGCTGGCTGCGAGGGATTCAAGTGTGTCCATTGCCGCTCCCTTCGACTGTCAGTGCCTTCCGCATGGTCTCGATCAACGCGCGCTGGTCCTCTTTGGCCAGCTTTTCGCCAGTTTCAATGCGCTGACAAAGTGCCGGCAGGTCCCGCATGATCGCCCGTCTGACGGCGACCTGTGCTAAGGCCATGTTTTCGATCGCGATTCCGTCGAACAGCCCTTCGTTTGCCGCGAGCAGTTCCGCAATTTGCTCCGGAACCTGCAGATGCTGGTGTTCCCGTTGGCGCAACACTTCGCGCACCCTTTGCCCGCGCGCGAGTTTGTTTCGTGTACCTTCGTCCAACTGCGTGCCGAAACGCGCGAAACTTTCAAGTTCCTCGAACTGGGAATAGTTCAGTCGCAGGTCGCCCGCAACGGCCCGGTATGCCGGAAGTTGCGCCTTGCCGCCGACGCGCGACACCGAACTGCCAATGTCGATCGCAGGAAGCTGTCCTTTTTCGAACAGGTCCGGCGACAGATAGATCTGTCCGTCCGTGATCGAAATCAGGTTCGTCGGAATATAAGCCGAGATATTTTGCGCTTGCGTTTCGATAACCGGCAGTGCCGTCATGGAGCCGCCGCCGTGGATGTCGAGCAGACGCGTGGAGCGTTCCAGCAGGCGCGCATGAATATAGAAAATGTCGCCGGGGTAGGCTTCGCGACCTGGAGGTCGGCGCAGCAAGAGCGAGAGTTCGCGATAGGCGCGCGCATGGCGGGTCAGGTCGTCATAGACGATCAGCACATCGCGGCCCTTTTCCATGAAATATTCGGCGATGCTTGTGGCGGCATATGGCGCGATGAACTGCAAGCCCGGAGGGTCGTTGCCGCTGGCCGCGACTATGATCGTCCGCTCCAACGCGCCGCCGTCGCGCAATGCGGTTATAACGCGCGCGACGGCCGACGCCCGCTGGCCTATGGCGCAATAGACGGAGATGATTTCGGAAGACGCCTGTTTCAGAATCGTGTCCACGGCGATGGCGGTCTTGCCCGTCTGCCGGTCGCCGATAATCAGTTCGCGCTGGCCACGACCTATCGGGATCGCGGCATCGATCGCCTTGATGCCGGTTTGCAAGGGGACTTCTACGGGAGCGCGGTGCATGATCGGCGGGGCGGGGCGTTCGACCGGAAGCCTGCTGTCGGCCCTGATGGCGCCGCTTTCGTCCAGTGGCCGACCCAAGGCATCGACGACGCGGCCCAACAGCGATTCGCCTACAGGCACGTCGATCACGCGGTGCAGTCGCTTTACCTTTTCACCGGGCCGGATACGCTCGGTTCCCCCGAGAACCACGACGCCGATGCTCTTCTCGCCAAGGCTGGAGGCGATACCGATGCCGCCGCTGGCAAAAGCGACCAGTTCGTTCGCGGCCAGATCGGTAAAGCCCGCGATCTGCGCCACGCCGCTGCCCAGACTCAGCACACGGGCTATTTCGGAAATTTCAAGCGCAGGTTCGATGTCGGCGAGGATGCCGTCGAGCCGCTCGAACAACTGGTTGCTCAGATCCTTCAGCATTACTGCCTCGTCTCGTCCATTTTCGATTTGACCGCGTCGCTTTCGAGCGCTTCTTCAATCACATTCTCAAGTGTCTCGAGATGCCGTCGCGCTGACCATTCAACTGTCTGCTCTCCGAGGATCAAGCGTATTCCGAGCACCAGCTCCTCGGACAACCGGTACTCCAACTCTTTGTCGCCGTTCAATTTTTCATGCACTGCGCGCGTGATCCTGCTTCGGGCGGCAGGAGGCAGTTCGATACCGCTTTCGACAATAGCGTCCCCCTTTGTCCGCGCGGCGGCGTCCTTCAGCTTCTGCAACTCGTTCTCGGTCAGCGCATCGAGGCGGACCACGAATTCGTCTGCGACCTGAGCGGCAAGTTCCGCATCGGCGAAGTCGGACAGGATGGTGCGGATTGTCCCGATCACCTGGCGAGAGGCAATTTTGCGGAAGTTGTCTGAAAATTCGGCGCGTTCCTCATCCAGCTTGTTGTGCCAGGCAATACGTTCTTCATCCAGGTTCTCGCGTAGCTCATCCACGAGCTTTTCGTGCAGTTCGGAGACCTCCTGACGTGCCTCATCCATCATGGCCTCTTTGCGGCGTTCCAGATCTTCCTGCATTTCGCGCAGCCGGACGGCTTCGGCCTCGGCTTCTGTCCGGCTGTTCCGGGCTTCGGCCAGACCTTCCTTGATACGCTCTTCGCGGCGCGCCATCGCCTTCGTGATGGGCGCATAAAGGAAATGCTGTAGCAGCCAGACCAGAACCAGGAAGTTGACGATCTGCGCGGCAACTGTCAGCCAGTCGAGTTCCACGGTCCTAGCCTCCGGCCGCTTGTATCGCCAAGTCGACGAACGGATTGGCGAAGATCAGGATCATGGCTACGACGAAACAATAGATCGCCGTACTTTCAATCATCGCCATGCTGACGAACAGCGTGCGTACAATTGTATTAGCCGCGTCCGGTTGTTGCGCGATGGAGGTCAGCGCCTGCGACGCTGCCCGCCCCTCGGCAAGTGCCGGTGCGATGGTTCCGATAGTGATGGTCAATCCTGCGGTGATGATCGAAATCACTGCGATCAATGCGGATGGTTCCATGGTCAGTCTCCTATTTCTGGTGCTTCAGGGGGTGTTTCGTGTGAGTTCTTGCCGCTCTGTCGCTGCACACGCGTGGCCGAGGCGATGTAGACCATGGCGAGGATAGCGAAGATATAGGCCTGGATCAGTCCGGTCAGCAGGCCGAGGATTTGCATCATCAGCGGGAAGAAAAACGGCGCGATACTTATCATGATGCCGACGATAATGGTTCCGCTCATCACGTTTCCATACAGCCGAATGGCCAGTGCCAGCGTGCGTGACAGCTCGGTAATGACGTTGAACGGCAGCATCAGGACGCTAGGTTTGATATAGGTGCCCAGATAACCGGCCAGTCCCCGCGATGCGATCGAGAAAACCGGAACGGCGATCAAAACGCAGATCGCCAAAGCGGCGGTGGTCGAAAGCGATCCGGTTGGCGGCTGGTAGCCCGGAACGACCGCAAACACGTTCGCGGTCGCGATGAACAGGAACAGTGTCCCGACGAAGGGCATATAGCGCTCGGGATAGTCAGTGCCGATCTGGGCGATCTGGTCGCGGATCGTGGTGACGACCACCTCCAGCATGACTTGCAGGCGGGAAACATCCTCTCCGTCGGACAAGCGCGAGGTAATCGCCCATGACCCCAGAGTCAGGGCCGCCATGACGACCCATGTGAAAACGATTGTCGCGTTCAGACGCAGGCCATTCCATTCGTAGAGCACCCATTGGTCGGGACTGATCTCCATCGGTTAAGGCTCCTTTCCCGGTTTTTGAACCAGTCGCATCGCGGTCAGCCGGGCAGAGAGGAAACCCAGAACAGCCAATGTCAGATGCATCGGCGAAAGTCCCAGCGCCAGCGAAGCCGCAATCACGCCGAGGACCAGCGCCAGCCGAAGCAGCGCCGAAACCGCAAGGGTCCAGACCGGCGCGCCTTCGACGTGGCGGCGCACCGATGCCCAGAGAATGGCAAAATACACGGCCCCGAGGCCAAAGCCCGCGAGAAATGCGGCGATGAGTGGCAGAATCGTCATGGCTTGGCCTTTCGGAGTTTGGCATGAGGCAGGGCGCGACCGACGACCACAGGACCTATCAGGCACGTAGCGAGGCAAGTTAGAACGGCTGCGGCGTAAAGCTCCGGCGGAACGGCCCACGGACCCAGCGACACGCCCTGAACCATCACGATCAGGAATATCTCGGCTCGGGGGATCATGCTGGCGCCGATCAGCAAACCGCTGCGATGCGACAACAGAACCGCAGATGGCAGGCCTGCGCCCAGCAGTTTGCCAAGGACGGCGGCACCCAGCAGAATTGCCGTCAGGCCGAGCGCCTGTCCGATTTGCGACAGATCGAGCGAAAGGCCGATGTTCAGGAAGAAGAACGGACCGAAGAGCGCCACCAGAATTTCGATCGCCTTGTCGATCCGGCTGCTTTGCGGGTCCTCGCTGAACGCCAAGCCGGCAAACAGCGCCCCGACCGCGATCGAGAAGCCCATGAGCTCGGCCGACGCCGCGATCATCAACATGGTGCCGGCCGCGAATAGCAATGTGCCGACCTTGTTATCGAGACGATTGAAATACAGCCTCATGCGCCGTTCGGCAAAACGGGAAAAGGCGTAGCATCCGGTGCAGAAGATCACGAACCATGCTACCTCGACAATCGCGGTTTGCAGGGCGACGAGAATAAGCCCGTCTGAAGGAGCAACGTTCAGAATGGGAGCGAGCGCGAACAACACGCTCATCAAAAGCAGGGAAGACAGATCATCCAGTTCGGCCACATCCATCAGCAGAGCGCCCTCGCGCGTGTCGACGGCGCCGGCTTCTTCCCAGACGGTTACGGAGACGCTGATACTGGTCGCGCTGGCGGCAATGGCGGCAAACAGGGCCGGTATCAGGCCCATGCCGGGCCACAGGTAGATAACAAGAAAGACCACAGTCGCAGATACGGTGACGTCGGAAAGCCAGACTGCCGCTGCATTGCGCAGTTGGCTGATCATCTGCGCCAGATCACTTTCAAGACCCGCGCGGAATAGCAGGGCCACTATGCCCAGCTTGGCGAGGAAGTCGATCGAGGCGCCGAAACTTGGCGTCAGAATGGCAGCCTCCTTGCCGACGAAGGACAGCACAGTGCCAAAGAGGATGAGCCCGACCAGCGCGGGCACCTTGATCCTGCCAAGCAATGCTTTCAGCGGAACGATCAGCAGGCTGACAGTTCCCATGAAAAGCAGTAGTTTGCCATAGTCGGGCGCGGCCTCAATCATCGCGGCTCTCCCTTCGCACCCAGTACCATGCATTGATGCTGCCGATGATCACGCCAAGAAACAGCAGCGACAGGGTCCACGAAAATCGGACCGAGGTGTGCGTGTCGAGCCAGACGCCGAGAGCCACGCCCAAAAGCGTCGGCACGGCAATGGCCCAGCCGACGAGGCCGAACATGCCCAGTCCGTACCAGACGTTTTCGTCGTGGCGTTTCAGCGCCTCTTTCTTGCGGCGTGCCTTTCCCGCGATCGCGTCGGCGACGGTTTCCGTCTTTTCGTTTATATTGTGTTCCCGGGTCACAGAGCTTTCTCCGGATCCAGAAAGTGACGGATCATCTGCGCTTCGAGCCGGGCAAGAGCGGATCTGGCCTCGCGTTCGCGTTCGTCCTCTTGCCTGAGTTGCAGTTTCATCTCGGTCTCGAGCATGCCGAGATCATCACCCAGAATCGCGCTCCGCGTGGCAACCCGGACCAGATCGCCGCATTTTACAAGCGTGCCGGAGGTCACGGCGGCATAGTGTTCCTGTCCCTGTAAATCCTCATAGGCTAATATGCCGGGAACGATCTGGGACACAAAATCAATGTGTTGAGGCAATAGTCCGAAACTTCCGTCGGGGCTTTCGGTCACGATCCGGACGACGGGCAAGTCAAGGCAGACCTTCAGGGGGGTGACAATCTCAAGCCGCATCGGCAGCACCTCCGCCGTCTTCTTTACCAGTCGTTTCGAGTTCATCGACCGTCCCGATCATGTAGAACTCATCTTCCGGCAAGCCCGCAAAGGCGTCCGCCAGTATTTTTTCACAGGACGACAGCGTCTCGTCGAGCGATATGAACCGCCCCGAACGGCCCGTCATGGCTTCGGTGGAGAAAAAGGGTTGCGTCAGGAAACGCTCCAACTGACGGGCGCGGCGTACCGTGGCGCGGTCCTTCTCGGACAGCTCTTCTAAGCCGAGCATCGCAATAATGTCCCGCAGGCTCTCGTAATCGGCAAGCGTATTACGCACCTCGCCGGCAATCCGGTAGTGCCTGTCGCTGACCGTACCCGGCGTCAGCATCTTCGAAAACGATTTCAACGGGTCTATAGCCGGATAGAACCCCTCCGATGCCTTTTTTCGCGACAGAACGATAGAGGCCGACAGATGCGCAAAGGTGTGCGTAGCGGAGGGGTCGGTAATGTCGTCGGCCGGAACATAGACCGCTTGTATCGACGTCATGGTGCCGCTGGCGGTCGAACAAATGCGTTCCTCCAGTCCTGCCAGTTCCGTCGCCAGGGTGGGTTGGTAGCCGACCCGCGAGGGGATGCGCCCCAGCAGACCCGAAACCTCGGCTCCCGCCTGCACGAAGCGAAAAATATTGTCTATCAAAACCAATACGTTGCGGTGCATGTCGTCGCGGAAATACTCCGCCATAGTCAGCGCGGCGTGTCCCACGCGAAACCGCACGCCGGGGCTTTCATTCATCTGCCCGAAAACCATCACGGTCTGGTCCAGCACGCCTGACCTTTCCATTTCACGGTATATTTCCTCGGCCTCGCGCGAGCGTTCGCCGATCCCGCAGAACATGCTAACGCCGTCATATTCGGCGACCATGTTGTGGATCATTTCGGTGATCAGAACGGTCTTTCCCACGCCTGCGCCACCGAACAGACCGGCCTTTCCGCCGCTTTCCAGCGGGCTCAGCAGATCGATCGCCTTGATGCCGGTCTGGAATATTTCACCTTCGATGCGGCGCTTGGACATCGGGACCGGCTGGCCCGTGATCGGGCGGCGCGGCACGTCGCCCAGTGGTTCTCTGTCGTCGATCGTTTCGCCGAATATGTTCAGCATGCGACCCAGCAGCGCCTCTCCTACAGGCACCTGCAACGGTGCGCCGGTATCCCGCACGGCAAGTCCCAACCGCAAATGCCGGGTTGGGTTCAGGACCAGGCCGCGCGCGACGTCACTTCGCGGTAGACTGGCGACTTCAATGTCCATCTGGGGTTCGCTCAGCGTAACCAAGCGGGTGCCGATCTCGGGCAGGGGGCCATTGAAACGGATGTCGGCAATGCTCCCTTCGACAGAGATAATATGCCCGATCGTCTCTTTGTCGTTCATACCGTTTCGCCCTCTTGGTTTAAGACCACCGGACCCGACCTATTCCACGAATAATGTTACTTCATTTTTGACCATACCGGATCAGGGCAGCAATTCCCTTAACCTAGATCAAGTTGCGGGTTGGAATGGCCGGTCGGAGTAAACTGCGCGTTTTCGTCATCCCGGTCGGGAACGGGGCTTAAAAACCGGACGACATTTTTCGCGGCCTCGGCGCAGAAACCTTTATCGCCGATCCCTAGTGCTTATATGGAATAATGTAGTCTTGCCCGCATTTGTATCGAGGAGAGCCGACAATGATCGATCTCGAATTTGACAGGCCAAACGGTTTTTTGATCCTGCGCGCGTCCGGTGTCTTGACGGTAGCGGATTACACTAAGGCCGTACCGGAGATGGAATACGCGATCGAACTTTTGGGAAAACCGTTGCGTGTCCTGTTGAGACTAGAGGATTTCCGTGGATGGGAGATCAAGGCGTTGTGGGAAGAACTGAAGTTCGACCTTCGGCATCGCAAAGACACGGGGCGTATTGCGGTTATCGGCGACTCGAAGCTGGAAGAATGGGGCGCGCGCCTTGCCGGACCCGTGGCCAAGGCAGAAATGCGGTTTTTCCGGTTCGAAGATGAAACCGAGGCGCGGCGCTGGCTTCGGGGTGCAAAGTCTTCGTGACGAACTTCGTCACCTATGTCTTCATAGGCTATCGTGAGTTTTTGAGGTGACTACATAGGTTTTCGCCCGACTGAAATTTGGTGAAACAGGTCTTTCAGATTTTCCTATATTTTGGCCCGTCACCATGTACAATCAAACTCCAAGGCTGTTATTCGCGCATCCGCAAACCTCTGTCGATGAACTGCGAAAATTTCAAAAACCGGCCAAACGGGAGGATAAGCATGAGTCAGGAAGATCAGGATAAACTGCAGGCTAAGCTTGCAGCGGTTCGAGAAATTGGTGCAGAGCGGTTGGGCAAGGCGGACAGGGCCGCTTTTTCGGAAGTCCTCGGCGAATTCTATTCCAATGTATCGCCTGATGAAGTGGTGGATGCCGACGAAGAACAACTCTACGCAGCTTCTCTGGCTTTGTGGCGATTTTGCGCCCATCGTGATCAAGGCAAACCCAGTATCCGTTTATACAATCCCCAAATGACCGAACATGGTTGGGAGTCCCCGCATACAGTCCTGGAGGTCATCAACGATGACATGCCGTTTCTGGTGGATTCCCTGACCGCCTTTCTAACCGAGCGTGGCATCGGTATCCACACGCTGTTGCATCCGGTTCTGACGGTCGGTCGCGACGCAAAGGGAATGCTCACCGGATTAATCGAATCTGGCGCCAAGGGTGCAATTCGGGAATCGGTGATACAGGCTCAGGTCGACCAGACGGGCGATAACGAGAGCCTTGCTGAACTGGAGGCAGGGCTGCGACAGGTTCTGGACGATGTGCGAGTATCGGTACAGGACTGGAAACCGATCCTGAACAAGCTGCACGAGGTCTCGTCCGCACTCACGAAGGATGCGCCGAAAGAGGTCAGGGATGCCGCCGCCGAGGTGGACGAGTTTCTGAACTGGCTGGCGGAAAACCATTTCACATTTCTGGGCTACCGAGAATACCGGATCGGCGAGGCTCGCAAAGCGGGCTCGGAGTTTGTCGAAGGCTCGGGTCTGGGGCTGATGCGGGACCCGGACTACACAATTTTACGCGACGCCGAGGGCAACTTTGCCCATTGGTCCCCGCAGATGGACGATTTCGTAACGGACGCCTCGCCGCTGTTGATCTTGAAAGCGAACCGCAGATCGACCGTTCACCGGACGGCGCATTTCGATCTGATCGGTATCAAGCACTACGATTCGAAGGGTAAGGTAGTCGGCGAGCATGCCTTTATCGGCCATTTTACCTCCGCCGCCTATAACCGCAGCCCAAGGGCGATCCCTCTTTTGCGGCAAAAGATTGCGCGGATCATTGCCCGTGCGGGCTTTGCGCCGGACAGCCATGACGGCAAGGCGCTAACCAATGTGCTGGAAACCTATCCGCGCGACGAACTCTTCCAGAGTTCGGACGATCAATTGTATCATAATGCGGTGGGCGTACTACACCTGTCGACCCGGCCGCGGACGCGGCTTTTTGTGCGGCCTGACCGGTTCGGGCGGTTTGTGTCTTGCCTCGTCTATGTGCCGCGGGAACGTTACAATACCGAATTGCGGGTCAAGATGGCCGACGTCCTGGCAGCAGGCTTCGGCGGACGGATAGCCACATGGACCCCGACTTTCGGCAACGAGGCGCTTGCGCGCGTGCATTTCGTGGTGGCCGTGCAAAGCGGCGGAGCGTCCAATGTCGACGTTGGCGCGATCGAACTACAGATTGTTGACGCGGTGCGAAGCTGGGGCGACGTGCTCCGTGACGGGCTGATTGACAAGTTGGGCGAACATGAAGGCAACCGTCTGCACGCGCTCTATCATCGGGGCTTTGCCTCGGGTTATCGCGATGCGTTCAATACCGTCAACGCCATTGCCGATATCGCCAAGATGGAAGAATTGACCGAGGCAGCGCCGTTGGGGCTGAAATTCTATCGTCGCCTTGAAGACCCCGAGTCAGCCGTCCGGTTCAAGCTGTTTCATCTGGGCCGAGCAGTTCCGCTGTCTGATTGCCTGCCGGTACTCGAGCATATGGGTTTTCGCGTCCTCGAAGAGTACCCGTTCGACATTGCCCGTGGCGAAGAGGTCATCTGGTTGCATGATTTCTACATGCAGGCCGCAGATGGCAAGCCGTTCAAGCTTTCCGACCTGCGGGAAAAACTGGAAGAGACATTTGCCGCCGTCTGGACGCAGAAATCCGACGACGACCGTCTCAACCGGTTGGTGCTTCTAGCCGGTATAAACGTGCGGGAAACCATGATATTGCGCGCCTATAGCCGCTATCTGCGTCAGGCTCGAATCCCGTATTCCGTCGAATATATGGAGGAGGCGCTAGCCGACAACGCCGGCATCGCCCGGTCTCTGGTGGCGCTGTTCCATGCGATGTTCGATCCCTCGATCGGTGGAGATGCCAGGTCGCGGGACGCCGCGGCGAAAAGTATATCAGACGAAATCGAAACTGCGCTTGAAGCTGTGGCCTCGCTGGATGTGGACAGTATTTTGCGCCGTTTCCGGAATGCTATTCAGTCGACTCTTCGCACCAACTGCTATCAGCCTGACGCAAACGGGCTTCAAAAGGACTATATCTCGTTCAAGCTAGACAGCGGCAAGGTGGACGACCTTCCGTTGCCACGGCCTTGGCGCGAGATATTTGTGTATTCGACCTGGATAGAAGGCGTCCATCTGCGCGGTGGTCCGGTTGCGCGCGGTGGTCTGCGCTGGTCGGACCGTAAAGAGGACTATCGCACCGAGGTGCTTGGTCTGGTCAAGGCGCAGCAGGTCAAGAACGCCGTCATCGTGCCGTTCGGTTCCAAGGGCGGCTTCCTGCCCAAGAACCTTCCGGTCGGCGGCAGCCGGGACGAGGTTCTGGCCGAGGCGATCCGCAGTTACAAGACTTTCCTGTCGGGCCTGCTGGACATCACCGACAATCTGGACGGCCTGGATGTCGTTCCGCCGAAGTCGGTCATCCGCCGCGATGGAGACGACCCCTATCTGGTTGTCGCTGCCGACAAAGGCACGGCGACGTTTTCCGATATCGCGAACGGAATTGCAGGGGACTACGGCTTTTGGCTGGGTGACGCCTTCGCCTCAGGCGGTTCGAACGGCTATGACCACAAGGGTATGGGGATCACCGCCAAGGGCGCATGGGAAGCGGTGAAACGCCATTTCCGCGAGCTTGGCACCGACGTCCAGACAGAGCCCTTCAGGGTGATAGGTTGTGGTGACATGTCGGGTGACGTTTTCGGCAACGGAATGCTGCTCAGCAAACAGACCAAGCTGGTCGCGGCTTTCGATCACCGCGACATTTTCATCGACCCGAATCCGGACCCGACAAAGTCCCATGCCGAACGGGCGCGTATGTTCGCCTTGCCCCGATCGAGCTGGCAGGATTATAACGCCGACCTGATTTCAAAGGGCGGCGGTATTTTCCCGAGGTCACTCAAGTCGATCACGCTGACCCCTGAAATTAAAGAGTTGACCGGCTTGAAAGCGGACCGGGTCACGCCATTCGAGCTGATCCACGCGCTGCTGAAGACGCCCGTCGATCTGCTTTGGTTCGGCGGCATTGGCACCTACATCAAGTCTTCGCATGAAACCCATGCCGATGCCGGTGACCGCGCCAACGATGCGACGCGTGTCAACGCGACCGAGGTGCGGGCGCGAGTGGTGGGCGAGGGTGCCAACCTTGGCGCAACCCAGCGCGGGCGCATCGAACTTTCCACTCTCGGGGTCAAGCTTAACTCCGACGCGGTGGACAACTCTGCCGGTGTGGATTGTTCTGACCATGAAGTTAACATCAAGATTGCGCTGGGGGCCGTAGTCGGCGCCGGTGACATGACCGAGAAGCAGCGGAACGAATTGCTTGCCAAAATGACTGATGAAGTGAGCGAGCTGGTTCTTAAAACCAACTACAATCAGACGCTTGCAATCTCGCTCGTCGAGGCGCGGGCGCCGGCGTTGTTGGAGGATCACGGCCGGTTCATGCGTGCGCTTGAAAGCAAGGGCCTGCTGGACAGGGCGGTCGAAGTGCTGCCGACGGACGAGGAACTGAAAGAGCGCCGCAAGGTAGGGCTTGGCCTCACCCGGCCGGAAATATCGGTTCTTGTCGCCTATGCCAAGATCAATGTCTTCTCGGAACTTCTGCGCTCTGATCTGCCTGACGATCCCTATATGGAACGCTTGCTGATGGACTACATGCCGGGTCCGATCCGGACAAAATACAAGTCGGTCCTTGAAACGCACAGGCTTCGGCGCGAAATCATTGCGACAGTCGCGGCCAATGCTCTGGTCAACGAGGCGGGACCGGCGTTCTATAACCGGTTGCGAGAAGAGACCGGGGCGACCGTCGGTCAGATCGTGCGATCTTTCACCATCGTGCGCGAGGTGTTCGGGCTACCGGCTATCGCTGCCGAGATCAACGCGCTCGACAACCAGATACC